>JAJDNP010000003.1 GCA_022340645.1 Gammaproteobacteria bacterium
GGCCTGTTTTTTATCCAGGTAATGCTGGATATCCTGTTTGGACTGATCGGGTGATGAACTTTCAATCAACAGGTCGTCAAGTTCTTTATTTACAGACATGAGGAAAAACCATTTAGCTATTAATAATCGGACTTTTTACCGTATTTTAACATTAATAAACACTGACAACAGCAAAGGCTACTACATGGCTCACTTCAGCCTGGCATAAAGTTGCTGCAACTCGGCAGACAGGCGCTGCTCGTCAATCGGAAATGCCAAAGATGCGGCAACTTCAAAATTCTGCAAAAAACGCTGGTACTGCGGCTCAAATTCCTTCTCATAAAAAACAATCATACTGCTGTCAGCGACCCCCTGTGAACTGGATAATATGGTCTCCAGACTGCTGCTGCGGTCACGAAAATCCGACTGAAAATTGAATTCTGCCACCATTACAGCCGGTTTGTACTGGCGAATCAGCTTCACTGCTTTACGCACGCTGTCCGTTTTCAGCACCTGAAAACCCTGTGCCTCATACAGCAAACTGAAGTCAGGATAACCTCCCAGCTCAACAATTGATAATAAAATCGGCTTAGTACCAGTATTCATTCTATAAAATTCGTTAAACTACAGAGGCAAAAGAGTATTAATCAGGTTTATCACTATGACGGCAGGAAAACTGGTCGAACCCAAAGTTATTACTGATCTAAATCAGAGGATCGTGTGCTTACTGCCCGTAGGCTTTTATTTTAACGACAAACGCTGGGAAATGATCTGGGAACGTTATGAAAAAAAAGGTGATACATTATCCATGGCTGATTTGAAGGCATTATTCCCGGATGAAGCTTGCGTGCAAAATCCGGCTATCGATACTGGCGAAACATTCAAGCATAAAAAATAATCAGGAAAGAATTGTCTTTCCCCGAACTGCCTCAGAGCATGCTACTCAGCGTTTTTTGCTTCTTCTGATAATCGTAACATCTGCGCTGCTTCCGCCTCCCTCAGTTCCTGGCGCTGCTGTTCCAGCCATTCAAGCTCCAGACGGCGCGCTTCCTGCTGATGTTCAAGTCGTTTCTGCCTTTCTAGTTGCGCCTGTTTAAAGAGTCTCTCATTTTCCAGCTCGGCAGCTTTCGCAGCAGCCGTTTTTTGCTTGCGCTGCTTTTCTTTCGCCTTAGCTATCCGCTGCTGTTCCGCCAATCTCTTCTTCTTTGCCGCTTCCGCGGCCAATGCCCTTTTTTGCGCTGCCAGCTTTTCCGCTTCTTCTTTTAAGCGTTTCGCTTCATCCTGTTTAGCGAGCGCTGCTGACTGTTGCTGTTTTAGTAACTCTGCTTTTACTTTTGCGGTAGCTTCTGCTTCAGCAGTTGCCTTCGCCCTGGCCGCTACTGCTGCGGCTTTTGCTTTAGCGGCGGCCTGCGCTTCCGCGATGGCTTTTGCTTTAGCGGACTCTGCTGCCGCCTTCGCCCTGGCTGCCTCTGCTTTCACTTTGGCGATTTCCGCTTCTGCAGCGGCCCTTGCTTTGGCAGCTTCAGCTTCTGCTGCTGCCCTGATTTTAGCTGCTTCAGCTTCAGCTGCCGCCCTTGCTCTATCAGTTTCTGCCTGTGCTGCGGCTGCGGCTTCAGCTTTTGCAGCTTCAGCGTTCGCCTCTGCTTCAATCAGCAATTCTTCCTTTTTTGGTGTTTTCTGTTTTGGCAGTTCGAATAATTGACTATTTACATCTGCTGATTTCAGCTTGTTTCCATACTCGATCACTACTGCCGCCGCAACCAGAATTACACCAAGCAATGCAGAAATTACACCGTACTTAAGCAAACTTTTACGAAATTCACTTTTCTCTTCCGCGTCTTCGTCATCAGATGCATCCATATTTTCCGTGACGGTTGGTAATTCATTTTCCGGGCTTTGAAAGTTTTCCGGTCTTTGATAGCTTACAGTTTCCGATATTTCGATTTTATTGATTTCAACTTGTGCGACGTCATCATCCGCTGACGTGGCTATCTCTTCAATATTATTTTCGAATGAATAAATTTCTTCCGCTTCGCTTTGTATACTGTCAACCTGTGAAGGTGGCTCATTGACATTATCGACCACCCGTCTATCAGGATCATCGTTGAATTGCTGTACTTCCTCTGGCGCGGCTGTAACTTGCGGCGCCACTCCCTGCGCTGATTTATCAGGACTAATCCACGGAAAATCCCTCTCCAGTTGCATACTGGCTGCTTTATTACTCTGCTTTGCATTATTTCGATTAACCAGCGGCACGATACTGTCTTTCATGCGCTCCTGCACCATCTCCTCTACCAGATCGACATCAATCATTTTCAGCTGATCAGCGAAGCCATAAACCATCACGGTTTCACATAACAGGTTAATCAATCGCGGCGTGCCGCCACTGTAGTTGTGGATGCGTTCACATGCAGCAGGCGTAAAAACATCTCTTTGTGCGCCGGCGACACGCAGTCGGTGCTGAATATAACCGCAGGTTTCTTCAAGGTTAAGTGAATCCAGGTGATAATCGACAGCGATGCGTTGTGCAAACTGCATCAACTCGGGTGAACTTAGCATTTCCTTTAATTCCGGCTGGCCCGCCAGAATAATCTGCATTAACAGGTCTTTTTCAGAATTCACATTCGACAGCATGCGTAATTCTTCCAGTGTATCCGCAGTCATGTTCTGTGCTTCATCAACAACCAGCAGCACCGAGCGATTATTGGCGTATTCGTTAATCACAAAATCCATGAATGCCTGATGCATTTCGACCTGTGTCATATTTGGCTGATGCAGGTTAAATGCTGACAGTATCCAGTCGAGCAGTCCGCCAAAAGAACGGTGGGTATTTGTAATTAAACCAACAGAAACATCATTACCAACATTTTGCAGTAAGGCGCGAATAATGGTTGTTTTCCCTGCCCCCGGCTCACCACTGATAACACAAAAACCGGCATGATTGAGCATGCCGTATTCCAGCAAGGTGAGCGCCGCCTGGTGTTTTTTGCTTAAAAACAGAAAATCCGGATCTGGTAACATCGAGAACGGCTTTTTCTTTAAACCGTAAAACGCTTCATACATAATATTTGCTAACCAGTGAGTGTATTAAAATCAACAATATATAACTGTAAACTTATAGAGCGACTATTAGAAGATTAATTCATTAATTTGTTATATTGTGTCAGCTATTATAGTCAATATATGCAGAACGAGACGATAAACGGTATATTTATCATCCAAAATAGATCTGGCGTGGCAGGGCAGTGAGCAGTGAACAGCAAAAAAACCTGAAAAACAGCTCTGGCTAGTTTTACTGATTTGCGTAAGGTTTAAAATTCACTATTCACTGCTTTTTAATGGTATTTTTCGATGGTTATGTGCCCCGGCTCCCGGCGGCGATGTTTTCTCAAGCCGCGTTTTTCAAGACATTCGGTTACACTGCTGATCATTGCTGAATTCCCGCACATCATTACATGAGAATCATTTTCATTGATATTTATCCCTGTTCTTTGCTCAAAAGAACCCTCTTCCAGACTTTCCGGAATTCTTTTATTTATCGCACCTGCAACTTCTTCCCGGGTAATAAAGGGAACAAACAAAAACTGATCGCCATGCTGTTTTTCTATCGCTGAAATTTGCTGCCGGTAGGACAGTTCAGAGAGATCTCTCACAGAGTAAGCCAGTACAATTTTTTCAAAGCGCAGCCAGGCCTGTTGACTGTTTAAAATCGACAGAAACGGTCCAACACCTGTGCCGGTTGCCAGCAGCCACAAATGCCTGCATTCAGGTACCTCATTAATAATTAAAAAACCCGTGGCTTTTTCACTGAGAAAAACTTCATCACCCGCTTCCAGCGCTGCCAGTCTTGGTGACAAAGGCCCTTCGAGCACAATATTAAAAAAGATTTCCAGCGTGTCATCGTCGGGATTATTAACCAATGAATAAGGCCTGGCGACACGTTCGCCCTCGATATCAAGCGCGACACGTACAAACTGGCCGGGGACAAAATCCTTAAATGCAGATTGAATACGCAGCGAAAACAAACGATCATTCCACTGAATTTTTTCCGTGACTTTACCCGTTAACCAGCCCGCCATATTGTCACCCTTTCTGTTAGTTTGAGAAGTTAATAGTTCTAATTTTACTACTGTTATATGATAATTCGTTTACTACAATAATTATCCATATTTATGATACAACTACACCCCCAGCTTGAAAAAGACTGCATAATTCTTGGTGAATTCAGCTTATGCACACTACTGTTGTTGAATGACGCCAATTATCCGTGGTTTATTCTGCTGCCAAACCGGGATGGCATATCTGAAATACATCAGCTGGCAGAAACAGACCGGCAGCAGCTGCTTACGGAATCGATGTTTTTCTGTCATTGCCTGGAACAGGTTTTCAGGCCCGACAAACTTAATATTGCAGCACTTGGCAATGTCGTACCGCAATTACATATTCATCATATTGCGAGATATACAACCGATGCCTGCTGGCCTGCCCCGGTCTGGGGCGCCATAACCGCGAAACCGTATAACAGTCTGCAACTGGACCATATGAAAAGCCAGCTGGCGAACTGGTTTGACAGGAATAACGGAGAGGAATTTCGCTGGATGGACTGATGACTCCCTGCCATCGTCGTTGCCCGGTTTTTAAAAAACGCCTGCACCCCGCAGTCAACTTGCGGCTTTATACTGCAATCAGGTACGCTTACCCGTCTAAAGTATGCGAATCTGAATTCCCCGGGCCGGTTGCTGAACACGGGATCGAAATCAGTTCTGCTCATCAACCTTCCGGCGGCTTTTCTTTAATTCTCCACGTTTATTTTTGGCGTTGAGCCTGTTTAAATTTGATACTTTCGTCGGACGGGTCTTTTTCCTGATTTTTCTCGGCTTCAGTGCCTGTTCTACAAAGCAACGCAATCTGGCCAAAGCCAGCTCTTTATTCTGCAACTGGCTGCGCGTTTCCTGTGACTTGATAACAAAAACGCCTTCCCTGGTAACCCGCTGATCGTTCAACTTTAACAAGCGGTATTTAACCGCCGCTGGCAGGCTGGAAGACGCAATATCAAATTTCAGATGTATCGCGGTAGAGACTTTGTTAATATTCTGCCCACCTGATCCCTGCGAACGAACAGCCGACATAATAATTTCATTGTCAGGAATAGATATGTGCTTCACTTTCATATTGCATCCGGGTATCAAAAATCACTCATAATCGAATATTCACTAATTACGCAAGAATCATAATTCATGAAAGCTAACGAAATAAAAAAAGGACTGGTTATTAATCAGGATAGCAAAAAAATACTGATTAAAAATATCATTGTACAGTCGCCATCTTCTCGCAGCGGCAGTACTTTATACAAGGTTAGCGGCACTGACATCAGCAGCGGACAGAAATTTGAGCGCCGTTTCAAAGGGGAAGAAGTCATTGCCCCCGTTGACGTATCACGACGTGCTGTGCAATTACTGTTTCACGATAATGATAGTTACACTTTTATGGATAGTGAAAGTTATGAACAATACACATTGGCTGCCGATGCCCTCGAAGACGAGACAGCTTTCCTTTATGACGGGCTTGAGGGATTAAGCGCATTAATCTGTGAAGGTGAGCTGCTTGGTATCGAGCTGCCCTCTACAATGTCACTGCTAATCGTCGAATGCGCGCCCGCAATGAAAGCCGCCTCTTCCTCAGCACGCACCAAGCCAGCGACTTTAGCAACCGGCCTGGTTGTGCAGGTGCCTGAATACCTGACACCGGGTGAAACAATCAAGATCAACACAGAAACACGTGAGTACATGTCAAGAGCTTAAATTTTCTGCAAATGCACGCCAATAATGAATAATGACACAGCAATCATCCAGCCATTATCGACTGAACAGCAACAGCAGGTTATCGAGCAAACGCATGCTTATATACAGCAGGCGGCAGAACTCTTTAATATAAAAAAAGAAACCGTCGACATCAGCTTTAACCTGAAAGGCCGTGCAGCAGGCATGTATCGCGTCAAGCGCCGCAGCAATCTTTTATTCGGCCGTGCAAAAAGAGAAATTCGATATAACCCTTATATCTTCTCCAAATATTTCGAAGACAATTTCATCACGACCATCCCTCATGAGGTCGCCCATTACATCAGCGATATGATTTACGGAATAAAAAATATCAAACCGCACGGTAGCGAATGGAAAGCGATTATGCGGATTTTTGGCGCCGATGCATCTGTCACGGCAAGTTATGACCTTGCAGGCATTCCCCTGAGAAAACATGCTTATTTCACTTACCAGTGCGCCTGCAAGGAACATCAGCTAACGTCGATACGGCATAACAGGATTAAAAAATATCGTTATCAGTATCTATGCATTCACTGCAAACAGGTACTTCAGCAAAAACCGAAATAAAAAATATTATTCGATAAACTGCTGTTTATGGCTCCTCACCATAATCTATCGTAATTTCTTCATCTGGCATAATATCCCGTGCGGCATACAACTTGAATCCATCAAACTCGGCGTGCGGATCAGTACTGTGGTTTAGATAACGCAGCAAATTTTTACCGTCGCGCCCCACCCAGACATCATCATGTTTTTCCACCCACAGGACATGCATGTTATTTTCACTTACCACCGGTCCATCGTATTCGCCCATGTAATCGCCCTTGTTGATTTTTATACGCGCAAATAATCCTTTACCATGTAATTCCGATTCCTTTATATAAAATAACTGATGTAATTTTTCATCTGATAACATACGTAACCTGCTACTGCTTTCTACCAATAAAAATTAACTGATTTATCTCGAGTTATTTTACTGATAAAAACCGTGCACGAAAACCAGAGTTACGCTTTAACGCACAACAATAAGCCCGGCCATATTCTTTTACTGATCACATCTCACCAACAGCAAGCCAGTGATATAAAAAACTTAGTGATGGTGGCCATGCGGCCCATGCACATGACCATGGGAAATTTCTTCCTCTGAGGCTTCACGCACATCAATCACCTTAATAGAAAAGTTCATCTCAACACCGGCCAATGCATGATTGCCGTCTATTACTACAACATCATCTTTTACTTCTTTCACGGTAACAACGATAGCCTGGCCATCCGGGCTTTGCGCGTGAAACTGCAAGCCTACCGCGATGTCACCAGCATCCTGAAACATTTCTTTAGGCACTTCCTGGACGCGTGCCGGGTCTTTATGGCCATAGCCTTCCTCTGGCGGAACTGTAACAGAAAACTCATCGCCGACAGATTTACCCGTTAACGCCTTTTCCAGTCCGGGAATTATATTCATTGCACCATGCAGGTACAAAAAACTGCCATCATCGGACTGATCAATAATATTGCCGTCCTTGTCTTTAAGTGTGTAATGAAGGGTTACAACAGAATTTGGTTCGATTTGCATAATTTATCCGTGGACGCTAAAAAAAATCTAACCTTAACAGAATCGATATAGATATGACAAACCTAATCAGTTTCACGGTTAATACACTCGAATATAGACTGTATAAAATTACCGCTGTACAACAGTATTGAATAAGTAATAATATTTCATGCCATACAGCGTAGATTGCACACTCTGGAATCACAATGCAAACAGTGAGAGGAGCCAGATATCTCCACGAAAAAACTAATTGTTTGTTTCGTATATCAGTGAAATCCAGCAAAAAATCGACTAAATTTCAAATATGCCCGTTTCATGCTACAGCCAGAGAATTCTTAATCCATTTCGTGGAGTAATGAACATTATTTCCACCGGTGGTGCAGATGCCGTCACCATCGATGGTGTCAACTGGTCACTCTACATTCACGATAAGTTTGATTGTCCAACAAATGACCCAGAAGAGTTTTTCCAGATAGATATGCCGGATATCCGCTTTGGCGAATGGAACAGGAAATCCGGCCTGAAACGCTCGCCGCTTATCGCTTCATATCACTACAATGAAATACAGGCCATCGGGCATGTATTACTGGAAGCTGTGCAGAATTATGCTGATTTATGCCCTTTTCCATTTGCCGATAAATACGAACTATGGCTGCTTGATAAAAATAGCCATGAACCCCTGGCCTTACTTGACAGCGCCTGTAATGAACATGATATTCATAGTCCGCATAATTTAATATGGGAAGCGGGTTTGCGCTGTAAACAGGAGTTTCTAAAAGAACACCCGCTAGCGGACAGACATAACATTTCGGCGGGTGAACTGCTCAATCAATTCATCAATCAACGCGCGGGTAAAAACCCTTCAGCACAATGGTTTTATCGAGACCGGTTTGAAAACGGCAAGGGCTTAATCGGCATTAACATAAATCCCAGGCTTCATGGCAGGGAACTTTCATCACGACTATTTCCAAAAATGCTGGTTCAGGACCAATGGCAGGATGAAACAAAAGATTTACTGGTTGACTCATTTATTAACTGGTTATCGCCCTACCTGCTGGTGCTGGATTTTTTAAGAGACAGGCAGCGGGAAATGCTGGAAATTGCAGCACGAAATCACGCGCTGCTGGTTGACAGGATGTACCCGCTATATCCTAAAGTTATTAATCAGCAGGTTATGAATGCTGCACGAGTTGAAGCCATGATGCGCAGATCAGTTGAAAAAAATAGCACCTGATAGAGCATGCGCGTGATTCGGCGCACATTTTTTACAAAAAAAACTCACATACCGTTACCGAATTTATCATGGTTAATCTGTGTCGATGCTCGCATAGATTTCAGGGCGACAGCATATCCCCGCAAAATACCTAACGCCCAGTTGATACGCTCACGAAAATAACTGTCCGCACTTTCATTGTTGTCCTCGGCATTTTCATTCAGTATGTTTTCGACATGACGCAATATCAGGTGCTCGGGGATGTAACACAGACGGTTATTCTTGTAACTGCTCATGCGCAATTCTGCAACCGGATAAGCACCGCCATCGCCAGATGACACGGTCACAATTAACGCCGGCTTATGTCCAAGCTGAAATCGGTTAAACAGCAAAAAGAAATTTTTTAACCCTGCCGGCACCTGCCCATGCCATTCAGGTGAGACAATAACAAAACCGTCACTTTCCGTTAATTGCTGTTTGATTGGCGCCAGCCGCTGATTCCATTCTTCATTATCTTCCCACAGGGTCTGGTCCCATAACGGCAACGGGTTGTCCGCCAGGGTATAAACCCAGGGATCAATGTCATCGAAGTCACTGGATAAGGTTTTTTCCAGGTAACGCGCTACTTTCTCGCTTTGCGACGGATTACGATGACTGCCGCTGATAACGCTTATTTTCATAGATACAAACCTGCAATATATTTGATTGATGCATTTTTTAACCAGAATAATGCTTATTTTTAAAAGCTAAAATCGTATTTCACCACAGAGACACAAAGGATACTGCGATTTTTTATTAAAAAAAACCAATATAACCTATGTGCAAATTATAACCTATATGCGAATTTATTCGCTCATGGTTTCATCTATGTGCAATCGTGAAAGTTGTCTCGCCTGCGTTTAGTAACGCAGTATTCATTACAAATATATTCTCTGTGCCCTCTGTGTCTCTGTGGTGAAAAATGCTCTTTAGTATTTAAACCCTTTAAGTATTATAATTATGCCTTTCCTGTAATTACTTATTGTTTCACCATGATAGAAAGCATCGCTGAAAAATTCCTTTATGCCAGCCGCTGGTTACTCGCACCCATTTATCTTGGGCTCAGTTTAGGACTGCTACTACTGGCCATCAAATTCTTCCAGGAAATATCACATGCCGTTCCACATATATTTGCAACCAAGGAAGCTGACCTGGTATTGATTATCCTGAGCCTGATAGATATGTCGCTGGTCGGCGGTCTCATCGTTATGGTGATGCTCAGCGGTTATGAGAATTTTGTTTCCAACATCGATTTAGATGACGCCAGTGAAAAACTCAGCTGGCTGGGCAAAATGGATGCCGGCTCGCTGAAACAGAAAGTCGCCGCCTCGATTGTCGCCATCTCGTCAATCCACCTGCTAAAACAGTTCATGAATGCACAACACATCGAAAATGACAAACTGATGTGGTTTGTCATTATTCATCTAACATTTGTTGTATCCGCAATCGGCATGGCATACGTGGACAAGATGAATAAACATAAAATGTCGAACTAATATGCGCGGCATGGTACCACCGGACCCGGAGTCCTCTGCATCCAATCTTGAATATGCCGTGGTATACGTGCCAAAACGCAGCCGCAACCGCTTTGCTGCCAACTGCGTCGAGATTAAAGCCTGCGCTGCCGATGCACTCGATGATGCCGACCCCGATAATAAACGTTACGCCGCGCGTGTCAGCGGCCCTTCAAAATCATCAGAAGGACAGTATATTTATTACCTGGTTGAGTGGCTGGAGTAAAAAAAGTTGGCAGTTGGCAGTTGGCAGTTGGCAGTTGGCAGTTGGCAGTTGGCAGTTGGCAGTTGGCAGTTGGCAGTTGGCAGTAACTTTAAAAAATTACGGTCGCTTTTAAAACAGTTTTTCGCTTTTAACTGATAACTGCAAACTGACGACTGATAACTTTCTTTTCTGCCAACTTTTATTAACGTAATTCATCGAGGCTCTCCTGCGCTATTTCCCTGACCTCTTCACTTTCATCGGCAAGCAGTTTTTCGATGTCAGCAATATATGCACTGTCTTTGGTTAGTGACAGGTAATGGCAGGCATCACCCCTTATACGTGCATCTTCACTCGACAGGTACTCGATTAACCGGGGTATAACTTTTTTAAACTCCTCGGTTTCAGCCCGGTCTTCGATAATCACACCCACTCCCAGCCGGACATTAATTTTTGCCTCCGGATCAGCCATGATTTCGATAATATTCTGCAGCACCTCGGGGTGCCGCTGCAGCAGCTTGTTCGCGGCATCGATATTGCCTGCGGACAATATTTCTTCGAGGTATTCATTGATCCCTTCAAAACTCGAGGCGCGCTTTAACCATAACTGTAGTTCCTGCTTTGACCTTGCCCCGGTCAGTTCAAAAGGCCCTATCTGCAGCCAGGGCACTGTGCGCACACCAAGATCTGCCGCCAGCGCCGGGTTTTCTTCAATATTAACTATGCGCAATTCTGCTGCCTGCCCTGCCTTCATCAACTCTGTCAGGCTTTGCATCATCGGTCCGCAATAGGCACACCTGCTTCCCATCAACATTAAAACCGCAGGCGCAGTGTTATTTTTCTGCTCTTTTATCATATAATCGAACAACCCAATTCACTCAATAACAGAATGATAATGTACAAAAACCTCGCCGCACTTTCCATACTGTTTTTTTTATTTTCAGCTGGCGTCCATGCAGATACTAACAGCAGTGATACCGTGGTGGAATTTGATGATTCGATGCTGGAGGAAGAACTGGTCTATCCCGACTGGTTCAAACTGTCACTTGGCAATCTTGGCAATGACCTGAAAGAAGCCAAAAAAGCGGGAAAAAAAGGCATTATCACCTATTTTGGTCAAAAACGCTGCGCTTATTGTGAGCAGTTTTTTAAAACCAGTCTGGCAGACACTGATATTAAAAATTACCTGCAAAGACACTATGATCTCATCGCCTTTGACATCTGGGGCATTGACGATATAGTTGACACCGACGGTAAGGAATATACGGAGCGTGAGCTGTCTGTACACTATAAGGCAAACTTCACACCATCGCTCGTATTTTATGACGCAGACGGCAAGCCCGTATTCCGGCTGCGTGGCTATTACCCGCCCTATAAGTTCCGTGCGGCCCTGCAATATGTTGTTGAAGAATTCTATAAAACAGAAACTTTCTCTGCCTATTTTGAACGTGCAACACCAGGTGAATATTTTCTGCTTGGCGGTTTAACTGAACGTGACTTCTTTCTTGAAGAGCCTTACGATCTTGCCTCGCTTCGTGGCAACGGCAAGCCAACCGCGGTTTTTTTCGAGCAGGGCAACTGCCATGCCTGCGACCTGTTACATAGCGGCCCGCTTTCAAAAGACTTAAGCATTCAGGAAATTGAAAAAATGAATGCCATTCAGCTAAACATGTGGGCGGATACACCTGTTGTTACCCCGCAGGGGAAAAAGACTACCGCCAGGGAATGGGCGCGCTCACTTGATATTTTCTATGCACCCAGTATCGTTTTCTTTGACGAGGATGGCAAAGAAATAATACGTGTAGATTCAGTCGCCCAGTTCTACCGCTTGTGGGGGGTAATGGATTATGTCAACCAGCAGGGGTATAAATACAGCACAGATTACCAGGAATGGCGTTTAAAGCAGCGGAAGGTAAGCAAATAGACCATGTTATCCGATCTGCGACAGGCCCTGGATCGGTTGTTGTGGCATACCGAACCAAAATACACCAGCAAAGTTCAGGCATTCCTGATACAGGCGTTAAGAATTTTTTACGGCACGTTCCAGGATTTGAAAAGCGGCCTGCCCTCGTTGCGCGCCATGAGCCTGGTTTATACCACCCTGCTTTCCATCGTGCCGTTACTTGCCGTCAGTTTTTCCCTGTTAAAAGGCTTTGGCGTTCACAATCAGCTTGAACCAGCCCTGACCAACCTGTTAGAACCACTGGGAGAAAAAGGCGTACAAATAAGCCGGCAGATTATTACCTTTGTCGACAACATCAAAGTCGGCGTCCTGGGCTCGCTCGGCCTGCTGCTGCTGATATTCACCGTGCTGTCACTGGTGAAAAAGATTGAAAGTGCATTTAACGCTACGTGGGAGATAGCGGTAACCCGCAACATCCTGCAACGTTTTAGTAACTATCTCAGTGTCATACTGGTCGGACCACTGTTAATTTTTACTTCGGCCGGGATTACCGCATCATTTAATTCATCTGCCGTGGTAAACAGGTTTTTGATGATCGAGCCCTTTGGTAGCATCCTGTTGTTTATGGGTGAGTTAACACCCTATATACTGACTACGCTTTGTTTTACCCTGATTTATCTGCTAATACCGAATACAAAAGTCCATGTCAGGTCAGCATTATATGGCGCGGTTGTGACGACAATATTATGGTACATGTTTGGTTCGCTGTTTACCGCCTTTATTGTTAATTCAACAAACTATACGGCGATTTATTCCAGTTTTGCGATTCTGATTATCTTTATGTTATGGATATATATCAGCTGGCTGATTATCTTAACCGGTGCCACGATCTCTTACTACCATCAGCATCCCGAGCGTATCAGCAACAAATCACGAATCCTTCGACTCAGCAGCCGGTTACGTGAAAAACTGGCACTGACAATCATGCAACTGATTGGCCACAGTTTTCATTACCATGAAACGCCATGGTCGGCACAGACGCTGGCAAAAAAAATAAATATCTCTGAGCAGGCACTGATGATAATCATGCCGGCTTTACTGTCAAATGAGCTGATTGTCGTCACCGGGGAAGACCAGCAACATTACCTGCCCGCACAGTCACTGGAAAACATAACGCTTGAAATGATACTAAATGCTGTAAGAAGCGCGGAAGAGACACCTGCACTCCAGCCTGATGATATAGACAGTAACCGGAAAATATCTGACGCTATCACAGAACTGGAACAGGCAATTTCAGATTCGACAAAAAACAAAACACTTAAAGACCTGATTTAATCAGAGGCTCCTTAAGCATCACGCTCGTCAGCAAATACCAGGATTATTGAACAGGAAGCTTGTCCAGCCACTCGGCAACCGTTGTTACCAGGGTTGCTTCGTGACCATCAAAAAAATGGTTACCCGTTATCTTTATTTGTGTGTAATTGTTGTTACCGGCCTTTTTTGCTGCGGCTGCGCGTGAATTAACTGAGGCCAAAATGCTGTCGAGGTCATCAGTACCATACAGGTCAAGCACCGGCAACTGGATTTTTTCCAGCGCCTTAATGCTGTTCATGCGAGGATCATCAGCAAAAGCAGCCATCCCGATAGCCACAAACCCTTTTACGTCCGCTTTCGAGCTGGAAAGATAATAGGCCGTCATTGCCGAGCCCTGGCTATGGCCGATTAACACAATGTTTTTCGAACCATGGTCTTTCAGGTATTTGATCGCGGCATTGATACGTGGCGCGACCTCATCATAAAGTGGCGCATAATCGCTATAATCAGCATCATTGGCCAGTATCGGCATCTGAATCGATAATGTGTTCCAGCCATGTTCCGTCAGGCCAACGCGCAGCGGCTGAATTACCTGTTGCCAGTCGGGATGAATACCGGTACCGTGCATCACGATAACGGCACGTCCCTCATCTTCTCCTGCTTCGGTATAAATGCCCAGAAATTCACTTTTGCCATCATTCAGCCAGACAGCCTCACCATCGAGTATGGCATCAACAACCTGTGTTGCCCAGCGTTTCTCTTTCGCCAGATCAGAGGCATAGCTGTTGAATGACAGGGTTAACAAAAGAACAGTTACTAGCGTTAATATTTTCATAGTTTATTTTCACAAGGTTAATACAGTATCATCCACAACAACAGCAACATTCATTGGCAGACATGTTGACCCATTATTTGTTCCATAAACAGTGACCGCCGTACCCGCAGACAGTTCACTCACGTTGCCTTGATAGTGCTCTAGGATACCATCAACAAAATATAAATAAATATTTTTGACAACATACACTGCAATTTATTAAGTGACAGTCATGGCCTTGCCACAGAAAAGGACCTATGTCTGTGATCCAATAGCTGAATACCCGACTATCTGCTGGTTGTTTTACAACCAGCATTGACATACGATGAATGAATAAAGCGACAGTTAACTCATGTCTGTCATAACAGGCATGCACCAGAGCGAAGTAATATCATGGGATTACAGTACTTACCTACTAAAGAACGGGCACTTCCCGGACGCAATAGCCGGATGCCGATAACCAATGAGCATTTCGTCAATGGCAATGTCCTGCAGCCGCCATTTTGCGAAGGTCTGCAACAGGTGATTTTTGGCCTGGGCTGTTTCTGGGGCGCGGAACGAAAATTCTGGCAGCTTGACGGTGTTTATACCACGGCGGTTGGCTATGCCGGCGGCTTCACACCCAACCCGAGCTATGAAGAAGTCTGCAGTGGCATGACCGGACACAATGAAGTCGTGCTGGTGGTTTATGAGCCGAAGAAGATCAGCTTCGAACAACTGCTCAAGGTATTCTGGGAAGCCCACGACCCGACCCAGGGTATGCGTCAGGGTAATGATCGCGGTACCCAGTACCGGTCCAGCATTTACACTTTCACCGAAGAACAACGCCAGGCTGCAGAAAGTTCACGAACCATTTACCAGGCAAGGCTTAAACAACAGGGTTACGGCCCCATCACCACGGAAATAATGAAAGCGCCTGAATTTTATTATGCAGAAGATTATCACCAGCAGTATCTTGCCAAAAACCCGAATGGCTATTGCGGATTAGGTGGCACCGGGATTGGCTATTAATCGATGAAAGATTTTTGCTCTGGCCCAATTATTTCTCTTAACTCCTTTTTTGTTGTGCCATTTTCAACAAATATGCTTTCGGGTTTTTTCTACGGCCTCAACGACCAAGCTCACCTGCCGCTATGAAGCGCAGCGGAATAGCGGTCAGGTGCGGCGCTTTCAGATGCTGGCAAACAAACACACCGTATGATGAATCAACTTATCTCAAGGCACTGAAAAAACGTGGTTCACCGCTTCTAAAATTTGCGGCAGAAAGCTGATTTTTACTTGCTGTCCACCTCAGGGCGTGTTGTTAGGCATTACGCTTAACCTTTTTCATTAACTTCTCAGCATCACCACTACCGGTGTCGCCTGTAACCTTTTCAAAATATTCTATGAACTTATAACCCTTATCAACTATTTCAGCGTTTCCAAGAACCTTTGCAGTCAAAACAAGAGTAATTAGTCCTCTATATGCGTAATCCCAGTAGTTATATGTGAACTCTGACTGACGATGTGTTCCAGCCATCCCAGATAAGAAATACCGGAGAGGATTGCCAGCTACCATTTCGAGAATATGCCCAGAAGCACCATGCACATAACCGCTATAAGCTTGGCTAATAGTACGAGAAAGCTCACTAGCATCGTGGGGATTTAAGCCACTTTTACCCGCATTAGCAATTACCGCCCGAATTTTCTTTCTAGAAATGGTTTCTCGCTTCTGAGTTGAAAGAATTGCATTGCTTGGATTATCGAATTCTTCTTGGAAAAACTGCTCGAGGTATTTATCGTGAGTTTGAGTCTTTTCAATGCCGCCAGATATTGGAAGAGCAAGAAACATTATGTCTTCACCAAATTCATCTAATGTCCGGAAAATGGCTCCAAGTTCCTGGGTATAGCCAGCCTCCAGAAGCAATAAAGATGCGTTTAAACCACTAATGTATCGTGCAAGTTTTTGGATAATTGCAACTTCGAGGCAGTGATGTTCTTTTTTATATCTAAGGACATGTCCTTCATTTACTTTCAATGGCTCAGGAGCTGGCGCAGGCGCCTCGAGAACATGAAAGCACTCTTCTAGAAATTTATTTGTCTCGTGATAGATGCTCATAGTTTTGATGGATGCCCAACAGTAAGATTATAAGGCCACAGGCCTTAAATCTATATTAGCAGGCGCGCCTTTTAATTTTTGCGGTAACAATGATACTGATATAAACCTTTGTTTTATCCGTGTAAATTTTGACATGTATTCTCGCCTCCCTGTTAGTGTTGCCATTTTGTAGTGAAACAGGCTTAAGGTATATTTATTGCCTGTTAAACTGCAATCTACCATTGTTCGAAAGAAATCGTCAATTGAAGTGATGGATCGGAATCGCTTCATTCCAGGCCGATTCCTGGTGAAGCTAGTAAGATATATGCGGTTTGTTCTACACCGCAGCCTGCTGAACTGCAAACTACAAAAAAACTCTGTGTTCTCTGTATCTCTGTGGTAAATGCTTTTAATATTTTTGTGCGATTGAATTGTTCGGTATATCCATATACCTCTCCCTTGCGGGCTGTCATTCAAATCGTTCCAGACGAGTTAGTCGCACCTACAATATAGTTGTCGGTGGTGAAATGCTTTTGAGATTAGTACTTGGCCTGCAGCAGTGATTTACCCGTCATCTGCGGCGGTGCCTGCAGGCCCATTAGCTGCAGTACGGTTGGCGCAACCGAGCTTAGATCACCACCCGGGCGTAGATGCCAGTTTTCCTCATCGATAACCATGCAGGGCACGGGGTACAGGGTATGCTGCGTATGGGGTTCCTGTGTTACCGGATCTACCATTTCATCGCAATTGCCATGATCAGCTGTCAGCACCACAGAGAATCCTGCTTCTTTGGCTGCATCCAGTACCCGGCCAACTTCTCTGTCAAGCGCCTCAACCGCTTTAATGACAGCATCGCGAACCGCAGTATGTCCAACCATATCGCCGTTTGCGAAATTGACCAGAATAAAACCGTATTCCCCCGACATCAACCCTTCGATAACTTTATCGGCCACCTCGGCTGCGCTCATTTCCGGTTTTAAATCGTAGGTCGCAACATCGGGTGAATTCACCATGATGTGGTCTTCCCCTGCAAACGGTTTCTTTTTGCCGCCATTGAAGAAGTAAGTAACGTGCGCATATTTTTCTGTTTCCGCACAGTGCATCTGTTTGTAACCGGCACGGCTGACCACGGAAGCCACCGTCGCCTGCGGACGTTCGGGAGCGTAACCGATGGGCAGCAGGAATTCCGGGTCGTATTCCGTCAGGCAGGTCACCATGGCGCCTTCAAAATCACCGGTATCAAATTGAGCAAACTGTTCCTGGCTTAAAGCCGCGGTGAGCTGGCGGGAGCGGTCATTACGGAAATTGAAGAAGATGACATTATCACCCGATTGAATCAGCTCAGCTCCATCAAGTACCGTGGGTTTGATAAACTCATCTGTTTCTTTATTGGCGTAGGCTTCCTCGATCGCGTAACGTGCATTTTCCGCCTTCCGGCCCTGTCCATACACCATCGCCCGCCAGGCACGCTCGGTACGGTACCAGCGGTTGTCCCTGTCCATTGAATAATAACGGCCGCAAACGGTGGCGATACTCCCTTCCGCGTCTTCCAGCACTCCTTCGATATCCGCAAGAAAGACCAGCGCTGACATCTGCGCAGTATCACGTCCATCCGTCGTCATGTGCACCACCGGTTTAACCTTATGATCAGCACATAGCTTAATCAAGGCTTTAAGATGATTGATGTGGCTGTGAACGCCGCCATTCGAAGTCAGGCCAACAAGATGGACAGGGCGCTCGTTAGCTGCTGCATCTTCAACCGCGGCAACTAATGCCGCATTCTGGAAAAATTCACCGCTTTCTATTTCATCATTAATCCGCACCAGGTCCTGTCGAATAACCGCACCACAACCCAGCGTCATATGACCAACTTCAGAATTACCCATTTGACCTTCAGGCAGCCCGACGGAAGTACCGCAGGCTTCCAGGGTGGTATGTGAATTTGTGGAAAAATATTCGTCTAATCGCGGGGTATCTGCTTCCAGCACCGCATTATTTTTTTTACACGGATTAACGCCAAATCCGTCCAGGATAATCAGGAGGGTGGGGTTTCTTGGTACACTTCTTTCTGCCATAAGAGCTCTTTGCCCTTCTCTTTTCCAGGTAGTATGTTTGCAACGGGGTTGCGATTTTACACTATTGGCAGGCGTTTCACGAATTTTACTGATGGTGTCCGATCGTTTAGATATTTCCCGCGCATTGGGTGCTTCATGTAATAAAACACCGTAAAACTATCCATGGTGGTTCAACACCCGCTTCCATGCGGGTGATGTTTATTACATGAAGCACCCAATGCGCGGGAAATATTCAGGCAAATTATCTACAGCCGATGGTACCCCTGTTAATTTCTCAGATCGCGTGAATACATCCATGTAAGCTCTGCTGCAACGTCCTGTTGCAGAAGTCTGAGAAATTAACAGGGGTACCATTGACGTCTGGCAGGGATGAATTGGGTGTATTCAGGATTCAGGCGGGATGGTCCCTGCCTCACTGCATCCTGAGTCATTACTTATCCTTTTCTGGTTCGCTGCCGGGCTCCTCGTCATTATCCCTTTTATTTTTTTCCTCTTCCTGCTCAATTTCATCAAACAGCTTTTCCAGCTCCTCGTCCGTTAAGTCCCTGTCTTCATCTTCGTCAGCCACCTGCGGCCCGGTTGCCGCTTCACCTGTTTGACTGGCGGAAGGCGTTTCCTCACTGAGGACAAACTCATCATTTTCCATAATGATATCTTCTGCACCGCCCTTATCCTTTAAAAACAATCGTGAACTTATTAAACCCAGCTCGAACAGCAGCCAGATCGGGATTGCCAGCAGGGATTGCGAAATGACATCCGGCGGCGTCAGCAGCATGCCGACCGTAAAAGCACCGATGATTATATAGGGACGCTTGCTGGCCAGTTTATCAGCTGTCGTCACGCCTGCGGCAATCATCAGGAAAGTGGCGACTGGCACTTCGAAGGCAATGCCAAAGGCCAGGAAAATGGCGATAATGAAATCCAGGTACTGGCCGATATCGGTCATTACCGCGACACCATCCGGGGCAATACCAATGAAAAAACCAAACAGGATGGGAAAGATGACGAAATAGGCAAAGGCAATGCCGCAATAAAACAGAATCACGCTGGATATCAGCAATGGCGTTGCCAGACGTTTTTCATGGGCATATAAACCGGGAGCAATAAACGCCCAGATCTGGTGCAGCAGGTAGGGAATGGTTAACAGTACCGACAATAGCAATACCAGCTTGAACGGCACTAAAAATGGTGAGGTAACGCCGGTAGCTATCATGGAGGTGCCTGCCGGCATCAGGTTAAGTAACGGTTTGGCAGCGAGTGTAAAAATATCGTCCGAAAAAGCAAACAGTGCGACAAAAACGATAAGAATAGCCAGCAGCATACGCAACAGACGATCGCGTAATTCAATCAGGTGGTCCATCAGCGTTTGTTCTTTCTGGTCCGGTTCCTCCTCGTCCTGCTGTTGCTTTTGATGTGCCGTCATGTGAAACGTTTTAAGATTTATCTTCTTTGGAAGTTATTGGCGGCTGGCTGGTTTCATTTGCGGCCTTATGCGAAGCACCATCCGTCGTCGCAGCTGCTGAAGTCGGATTGCTTTCACCCAGGTCCGAATCAATTTTATTAACATTGGCTTTTAACTGCTGCTGCAATTCATTTATCTGCACTTCCTGGTTATGCAATAAACGTTTAAATTCACTGACGTCGAATTCAGCCTCGACTTCGCTGCGTACACCTTCGATATAGCGCCGTGCTTTTCCTATAAGATAACCTGCACGTCTGGCGGCGCCGGGCAAACGCTCCGGTCCAATGACAACCAGCGCCAGCACAAGAATAAGCAGGATTTCCCAGAAACCGATGTCAAACATAAATAACCAGACAGGCGGGCATATGTATTAACGCCATCAGGCTTTTAACCACCGATATACAGACTACACCTTGTCTTCTTTTTTTGCAGATTCAGCATCGGCAGCTCCCGCGGATGAATCCTGTGACACCTTGTGTTGCTGTGTGCTGCTGTCTTCGCCTGCTTCACCGTCTTTAACCGCAGACTTGAAACTCTTGATTGCCGAACCCAGGTCGCCGCCGACATTTTTCAGTTTTTTGGTGCCGAAAATTAAAATCACAACAGCCAGCAGAATCAATAATTGCCAAATACTTATACCCATAATATATTCTCTCTTAATCTTTCTAATTTTTCACGAAGATCAGTGTTGCTGATCATCACGTGCCCCGTTATGCGGGAGGTGAAACAAGTGATTGAACGGAGTCAGCATTGAGAGATTACTTCATATCTCGCAATAACGCCGCTTTATTTACTTTCGCGCCGCCTTCTCATCAAGACCGGAAACACCGAAGCGACGTGCCAGCTCTTTTAAAACATCATCCGCAGACAGCTCCTGCTGCGCAAGCAGTACCATGGTGTGAAACCAGAGATCCGCCACTTCGTAAACCAGTTTACCCTTCATCTCACTGTTATCGGTGGCAGCTTCAATATCCTTGGCTGCCATCACTGTTTCCGTCGCTTCTTCACCAATTTTTTTGAGAATCGCATCCAGTCCTTTGGCATACAGGCTGGCCACGTAGGATGAATCCGGCTCAGCATTTTTACGCTGTTCCAGAATGTCAGTCAGTTGCGCCAGTATTTCGTTATTACTCATTATATTAAAATTGTATAACTTTAATGTTAAGCAGGCACTGAGTGACTACTATGGACCTTTCGGGCAGAAGTATCTGAAACAAGGATGTTTCAGTTAAGCCTGCAGGGAAGTATTAACGGCGACTTCTGCCCGAAAGGTCCATAGTGGTCACGGTCTTTAAATTAAACCACCTTTATTTATTTGAATAAATCTGCTCGGGGTCTTTAATAACATGCTCAACTTCGACCCATTGATCCCCCTCTAGCTGACGATAAAAGCAGCTCTCTCGTCCAGTATGACAGGCAATGCCACCCTGCTGTTCAACTTTTAACAGAATAACATCTTCATCACAGTCAAACCGGATATCGACCACTTTCTGCGTATGCCCTGATTCTTCGCCTTTATGCCAGAGTTTCCCCCTGGAGCGGGACCAGTACACGGCTTCTTTTTTTTCAGCGGTCAACCTGAGTGAATCACGGCTCATCCATGCCATCATCAAAATCTTGCCACTGGTTGCATCCTGGGCAATGGCCGGCACCAGCCCGTTTTCATCAAAATGTACCTCGTCAAGCCAGCTCATATCCAGCCCTTACAATCTTACTTCGATGCCACGTTTTGCCATATGCTCTTTCGCCTGGTGGATACTGTATTCTGCAAAGTGAAAAATACTGGCGGCCAACACCGCATCTGCCTCACCTTCAATAATACCATCAGCCAGGTGATCGAGGTTACCTACCCCGCCAGAAGCAATTACCGGCACTGAAACCGCCGCAGAAATGGCACGTGTTAACGCCAGGTCAAATCCCTTTTTTGTACCGTCGCGGTCCATGCTGGTTAACAGTATTTCACCTGCACCGTAATCAACCATCTTCTTTGCCCACTCGACGGCATCCAGCCCGGTCGGTTTTCTGCCGCCATGGGTAAAAATTTCCCAGCGCAGCGGTTCACCTTCTGCACTGACCTGCTTGGCATCGATGGCGACAACAATACACTGTGAGCCAACTTTCGCTGATACTTCGCGCACAAATTCCGGGTTGAAAACCGCAGCGGTATTTATCGCCACCTTGTCCGCACCGGCATTTAACATCTTGCGCACATCTTCTACCGTACGAATACCACCACCTACGGTAAGCGGAATGAACACTTCATTAGCGACTTCTTCGACAACGTGCACAATGGTTTCACGGTCATCGGAACTTGCCGTGATATCCAGAAAGGTTATTTCGTCCGCGCCCTCTTCATCATAACGCCGGGCAACTTCAACCGGGTTGCCGGCATCGCGGATATCGACAAATTTCACGCCTTTTACGACGCGGCCATTATCAACATCCAGACAGGGAATAATTCGTTTTGCTAGTGCCATTTCGTACTTTTAAAATAATTAAAAAAACCATTTTACCGCAGAGACATGGAGTTTTACCTGCAGGTTCGAATTTATTCGGACAAACATGAACTAATTTGTACCATTGTCCGAATAAATTCGAATCTACGTTTAAACCTTTAGCCGGGAATATAGGTAGCTAATTTCCGCGCCTCTGCGGTTAAAATTTATTGCTGGTCCAGCCAGGCCTGGGCTTCGGCCAGGTCAATGGTGCCTTCATATATCGCACGGCCGGTAATCGCGCCCATAATACCTTCATCAGCAACCGCGCTTAAGGCTTTAATATCATCCATCGTGGTGATGCCGCCAGAAGCTATCACAGGTATATTGATTGCTCGCGCCATTTTCACGGTGGCTTCAACATTTATCCCCTGCATCATACCGTCTCGTGAAATATCGGTGTATACAATAGCTTCCACACCATCATTTTCAAAACGTCTGGCCATATCGATCACGTCGTGTTTGGACAGTTTTGACCAGCCATCGATAGCAACCTTTCCGTCTTTTGCATCCAGGCCCACAATAATATGCGTAGGAAACTCGGCACACATTTCCTCAACAAAATGTGGCTCTTTAACTGCCTGAGTGCCAATGATTAAATAATTTACACCTGCATCCAGATAAGCGGCGATAGTATCTTCATCGCGAATACCGCCGCCAAGCTGTATCGTTAAATCCGGATAAGATGACGCAATCTCGCGTATTACCTCTGCATTTTTTGGTTTGCCTGCAAAAGCGCCATCAAGATCAACAATATGCAGACGCCTGGCGCCTGCCTCAACCCACCGTCCAGCGATTGCCACCGGGTCATCTGAAAACACGGTACTGTCTTCCATGTCACCCTGGCGCAGACGTACACATTGTCCATTTTTTAAATCAATTGCGGGTATTAATAACATCTCCTGCCTCTAATAAAAAAATTATATCTTGCCATATTAGCTGGCCGCCTTTTGTTAATTAAACCTTACCGTCCCAGCGGCAAAAGTTTTTAAGTAACTGTAACCCATCATGAGCACTTTTTTCGGGATGAAACTGGGCTGCAAATACATTATCTTTCGCAATAACGGATACAAATTCAATGCCGAATTCTGTCGTTCCGGCAATCAGTGATTTATCCTCCGGGTCGACATAGTAACTGTGCACGAAATAAAATCGATTATTGTCCGGGATACCCTGCCATAATGGATGAGCCTGTTTTTGCGATACCCTGTTCCAGCCCATGTGCGGAATCTTCAAATTCTGCATTTGCGGCCGTATGGTCACATCCGCAAAAGCCCGCACTTCACCGGCATACAGGTTCATGCAATCGACCCCTTCATTCTCTTCACTATGTTTCATCAGCACCTGCATTCCCATGCAGATGCCTAAAAACGGCTTTTCACTGGCTGCCTGCAGAACCACAGCCTCCAGATTCATCTGCCTGAGATGTTCCATGCAGGCGCGCGCCGCTCCCTGTCCCGGAAACACCACACGTTCTGCATCTGCTATCTCCTGCGCATTCGAAGTGACAATGACACGCTGACTATCTGTGGTCACATGTTCTAAAGCTTTTAATACCGAACGTAAATTACCCATGCCGTAATCGACAATTGCAATAACAGCACTCATGACCAGCTACCAGTTAGTCGAAATGTGAAATACGAAGAATGGAAAATCATATTAAAATGAATTTAGACAAATAATAAACAAACCGTGCGCTGGCAGAGACTAAAGACTTCCCTTGGTGCTGGGCATCACGCCAGACATACGCGGATCAGCAGTTAATGCCATGCGTACAGCACGACCAAATGCCTTAAACACGGTTTCAGCAATATGGTGAGCATTTATGCCGCTTAAATTGTCAATGTGCAGCGTGACCCCGGCGTGATTGACAAAACCCTGAAAAAATTCATGTATCAGATCAACATCAAACCCACCAATAGCGGCGCGGTTAAATTTCACATTGTATTCAATACCGGGGCGGCCCGAGAAATCAATCACTACCCGAGATAATGCTTCATCCAGCGGAACATAGGCAAAACCGTATCGCACAATACCTTTTTTATCACCTACGGCTTTAGCAAACGCCTGCCCCAGGGTAATACCAATATCTTCAACGGTATGGTGTGCGTCGATATGCAAATCGCCTTTTGCCAGGATATCAAGATCAATTAAACCGTGACGTGCAACCTGATCAAGCATGTGCTCAAGAAAAGGGATACCGGTCTCAAATCGGCATTCCCCGGTACCATCAAGATTTACTGTTAACTGAATTTGTGTCTCCAGTGTATTCCGCTCAACGCTAGCCTGACGTTGCGTCATTTATGTCTCCAGTAATGTTTTTATATTTATGTAACTTAGCATATTTGTTTCGGCGATATCGTTTGCTGATTGATAATGCTTCTGCAACAGGAGATTTCAGCAGAACTTACATGGATAGATTCACATGTCCTTATAAATCAGCAAGAGATATCACGCGCCCATCACGCTGAATATTACTATTTAATAAATGGTCATAGGTTGTTACATAGTCAAATTAAAAGTGACGGGGCCATCGTTAATCAGCTCTACCACCATGTCAGCGCCAAACTGGCCTGTCTGCAGCCAGTTAGCAGCTAAACCATCCATCAGTGAATCACCCTTTAGCCACATTATATCAATAAGTTGTGTAAACAGCGCCAGTCCTTTTTCAGGACTGGCCGCACCCGAAAAGCCTGGCCTGAGTCCTTTTCGCGTATCCGCGGCCAAGGTGAACTGCGGCACTATTAATACTGAACCTTTAATATCCAGCACACTCAGATTCATTTTACCTTGCGGATCGGCAAAAACCCGGTATTTTAAGATTTTCTCTGCAAGTTTTTCTACCGTGTTATTATCATCGGCTTTTTCAACGCCAAGCAGCACCAGCAAACCCTGTTGAATACTGGCAATTTTTTTATTATCAACCGTTACTGATGCAGATTTAACCCGTTGCAACAACGCTATCATGACAGCTTTACCGTAAGCATAGCAAAACTTAAACAGGCGCCGGGTACCAGCGAAAATGGCTGTAGGTATTTTCCTACATTATCTTCCTTTTCCTGCTGATGGCATGAATTATTAATGTAGCCATAATAACTCACATGGACAAGGGAAAGAGCCATACAGGGATATAGGGAAATAGATAGCTGCAAGAAATTTAACACGGACATGGACAATGGAAATGTTAAAGTTTACACGGATTTGTAATTAATTCTATGGAATAGCTATAGCGCGACGCTCACCACCAAGCATGGACCTGGGAACCCCAACTTCGGTTGGGGTTTTTTATGTACATGAATTGAAGTTTTCTCCAGTAACGTTAAATGAAGATGCAGACAGGGCAAAATGGACAATAAGTCGCAAGCCCCTGGTATAACCATGCATCATTTAATTATTTATAACGCATGTGGCGGGCACTCGCCTGCTTTAGCTTATTCATTAAGATTGCAGGTAATTATAATAAAACCACGGCAAGATCTGTGTGCATGGCGTCATCACCTGCGTTTTAAATAAGCTAACAGTTATATTGTACTGAAAACAGTAAAATACACGAGGCTGGAAGTGAAAGTGCGTACATCCTGTACTTGAAACGGTAATTATTATGAACTAGCAATCTGTAACTACCAGACTGCTAGTCCACAAAGTTCACATTGAATGTATTGATTCTGTTTGGACCCATTTGAAGTTTTGTCTCATTTATTCTAAGACCTTTCACTGTCTAGCCAGATTAACAACAGCCACTGTTGTGAATGCTGCGTAAGCTAGAAGCACATAAGTCAGGGTGTCAATAATTATCATTATGACGCACCTCCTTCTGGGTTAAAACTGATAGTTAGTATAGTCTAATATAATTAGATTCTAGATGATTAATATCAAATTTAAAAAAATATAATATATTTGTAACAAGCCCATGCAATCAGGATATTTACCCAAATTTACCTTACAAATACCATGCATTTATATAACGCCATGATTACTAAAGAACTGCGTTTTACCGTGGCAGTACATATCCTGAAATATCACTTAATACATTAGAAAAATATAATGTAGTATAATTTCGGCGCTTGTCGATGACGAAGACCATAGAGATAATAGCCATGACTGATAAACCAGATGAGAGCAGCGAGAAGTCCCCTGACACACCTGATACAGCTGCATCAAAAGAGAAAACAGCCTCAACTGATAATCCAGATACGAGCAGCAAAAATCCCTCTGGCACACCTGATACAGCCGCATCGAAAGACACCGCAGACACATCGGAGAAACCTGATGTGGACAGCAAGAAATCTGCTGACACCCCGGACACAGGAGCAGCAAAAAAGACCGCTTTTACAACAGACAAGCCTGATGCAAGCAGCAGCGCTCCCTCGAGTACCGCTAAATCTGCAGCACCAAAAAAGAAAGCACAAAAAAAATCTGAGGCTAATACATCTTCAGTAAAGAAGAAAGCCGCCACTAAAAAGAAAGCGGTAAAAGAAGCAGAAGCCGAAAAAGATGAAGCAAAACAGCCCGCAGTAAAAAACAGGCGGATGAGCAGCACTGTCGGACGCCGCGTCGAAGACAAGGTGATGCCAGGACTGCTGCAAAACCTGCAGGGCGTATTTGACAAAATCCATCATGATAATCGCGATCAGGACCGCGTGCGCGACCAGATGGTGCGCGACTTTAATATCCATCTGCAGCGATCTTTCAAGAATATGCACAAGGAGCTGGAAGACCGCGAGAAGATCCTGGAACAAAGATTAAAAAGCATAGACAGTACGCACAACTTCGAAATTAAACGCTTCAAGTTAATGTCTGTACCGCTAACGATTCTTACCCTGGTGGCACTCGTCTACCTGTTTTACGTGGTACGCGTGATGGAAATAGCGATGAGCAGCATGTCCAAGGACATGAATCAGATGACCAGTTATATGGAAGTAATTACTCAAGACACACATGCGTTATCAATAAATACCGAGGCCATGGTTCAAAATACAGCTGACATGGTGACTAACACTACTGACATGGTTACTCATACAGGCGATATGGTTACCAGCGTGCAAGACATGAACAATGAAATACGAGCAATGAATCAACAAATTGGTAACCTGAACGTAACGGTGAATAATCTTGCGGTTGATGTAAACCGTATGACCCGTACCGTTGGACCGACAATGAAAGGAATTAATAAATTTATCCCTTAAGGATAAACCTGAGGATGTACCCAAAGTTAACCATCTTCACCATTTTGTCCTGATGTTATAAATGGGACTACTAACAACCACGTAGAATTAAAATGCAAACACATTTATAACTGCCCACATAAGCCAGATAGAAACAAATGGAAAAAGGGAAGATAATCAGGATGATTGTTTGACTGTTATTTATAAGTGTTTAAACTTCCCGTTCTTCGAGATACACGTATTCGCACACCTATGCATGATGAAACAAGCACCGGAAAAGCCGGGCAGATACCCTTTCGTTACAAGGCACTGATGGCTGTGGTAGCTGCCGTCACGCTCCTTGCCGTATGGCTGGTACCGGAAAACAGGCAGCCGACACCCCCACCCCTGCCCGAATTACCGGCAACTCAAAAGGGCGATACGGCTCTGCCCCAGCCAGCCGAGGGTGGCACAGCAGTCATGCGGGAGGGAGACAGAGCGCGGGCCTTCGTCGCCAGCTTGCGCAGCGACCGTACGGAGCCCGATCCGGATACGGTTTTCGTCGAGGCCGAACGACTGCAGGGCGAGGGATATACCGTTGACGCCCACCTGCTGTATCGCTTTGCCGCACGTCACGGCCACGGGCAGGCCGCTCTGCTACTGGGGACTCAGGCCGATCCCGCCTTCCACACTGCGGCCAGCCCTGACTTGCTGAAAGACCAACCCGAACAGGCCTACAAGTGGTACAGCATGGCTGTCGCTGCGGGGATCGACGAAGCTGCCGTACGTCTGCGGGCTCTACGCAAGCGCGTGGAGCAGTCAGCTTCGGCCGGTGACGAACACGCCCAGCGCCTGCTGCTTCTGTGGCAATAGTTTTGTGAGAGATTGAAATTATGACAAAGTTTTTGATGGTACTCGTGCTCGGCATGATGCCCCTGCTGGCGTTCAGCGCCGAACCAGCCGGTGGCGGCGATGCGCCGCTGTTAATGAAAGGCAAGCACGAACTTTACCAGCGCGTGCTGGCGGTGCCGGACGCCCGCATGGCCACTGAAGCGGGCGGACAGGTCCGCGAGGCGGTGATACCATTTACTGCGTTCTATGTTTATGCACGTCGCACTATAGCCGGCAAGGAGTGGCTACAGGTTGGCACGGATCGACATGGTAGCCGCGCCGGCTGGCTGCCGCTCGCCAGTACGCTGGAGTGGAACCATGGACTAACAGCCGCTTTTCGTGATCCGGTCGGGCATGATCGGGTGCTGCTGTTCAAGGATCAGGAAGCTGTGAGCAAGCTTGCCCGGCAACGCGACCAGGCAGCCTATGATCGACTCTACCAGGAGGCGGTGCAGGATAAGCTCCCCGCAGACTCACCGGTAATCGCCATTCAGCCGCCCGGCTACATTGATATCCGCGAAGATTTCTACCTGGTACCTATCCGTCGCCACGAGGATATCTACCTTGGTAGTGAGAAGGCGCGTCTGCTCGAGGTATCGAGCGTTCCGCTGGTTAGCGAACAGGCCATAGCAGACCAGAAGCCGATCGGCTCGCACGCCTACACTGCGGGACTGGTGTTCGTCATTGATTCCACGCTGTCGATGGACCCCTACATCGATCGGACCCGGGAAGCGGTCGAGAGAATCTATGACACACTGGGCAAGGCGAAATTGCTCGGTAATGTGAACTTCGGGCTTGTGGCCTTTCGCGATAACCTGGCAGCCGCCCCCCGCCTGGAGTATCTCACGCGTAACTATGTAAACCTGGAACAGGGCAGAGACGGAGCGGGTTTTCTATCCCGGGTAAAATCGTTACAGGCAGCCAGCACCTCCAGCCGGGACTTCAAGGAGGATGCTTACGCCGGTGTAAAGCAGGCAATCGAGTCTATGAACTGGAGCGGCCACGATGCGCGCTATGTCGTACTGGTTACCGATGCAGGTGCGCGTGACGCCAACGACCCGCTTTCCAGCACCGGCCTGGGCGCCGCCAGCCTGCGGCAACTGGCCCTGGACAAGGGTGTCGCCATCTTCGTACTGCATTTGCTGACGCCGGCCACCATGGCGGATCACGCTCGCGACGCCGAGCAGTATCGCGAGCTTGCAGATTTTCCGGGCATCGGCAGCCTTTACTACGGTGTGCCCACCGGAAATGTCCAGCAGTTCGGTAAGGTTCTGGATGCGCTGGCTGGCCAGATCACCGAGCAGGTGCGGCTGGCTGCGGCAGATCAGGAATTAACGACGCCAGTGCCAGCCAGCGATGACGTGCAGCTTGCGAGTTTACAGGCCAGGGTCGCAAAACTCGGCCATGCGTTGCGCATGCGTTATCTGCAGAAGTCCGAGGGCGGTCAGGTGCCGAAAGTGTTTGATGCGTGGATGCTGGACCGCGACTTTCGCGACCCGGAACGTCAGACCCTGGATGTTAGAGTGCTGCTCTCTCGTGACCAGCTCTCAGAGCTTCATGACGTGCTTACCCAGGTGCTGGACACTGCCGAGGAAGGGCTGTTGTCACCACAAAACTTCCTCAACGAGCTGAAGAGCCTCGCTGCGACCGTCTCGCGCAGCCCCGAGCAGCTGGGCGTCACCACGGCTACTACCGCGGGCAAGGGTAACAGCCTGGCGGATCTGGGTTTCATGCAGGAATACATCGAGGATCTTCCCTACACCGGTGAAGTGATGGGACTGTCTCTGGATGACTGGCAGAGCTGGTCGACGCTGCGACAGGTTGCCTTTCTCAACCGCCTGGAGGAAAAGGTCAGCTATTATCGTGCGTTGCACGATCATACCGACCTCTGGGTCAGTCTTGACGGCGGACCTGTGAGCGGTGATTCGGTCTATCCTGTTCCACTGGAGATGCTTCCCTAGGGCCGGATGACGGTGTCGAATATGCAACAGACAAGGTGTTGTTATAGAAATCCCGGTCGCGGACCCGGTTTATCCTCGTGCGCCGGCATGCGGAAACCCAGCGATACTCCAGGCTGTGCAATTTGAGTAAGGTGATTTCCACAGCACAGACATCCGAGCAGCCGCTCATCTATCACCTGCGAGATGTGGTCAAGACCCGCGAAGCCGAGGGCGTGGCTTTTCGTCTCAGGATCCCGAGCCTGCAAATCGCCATGGGCGAGAAGATTGCGCTGATCGGCGAATCTGGCTGCGGCAAGTCGACCCTGCTGGACATGCTCGCCTTCATTCTGCAGCCATCCGCCGTCGGCGCCTTCCGCTTTCGGCCCGAGCGCAACGGGGAACCGCTGGATATTCAGGACTACTGGAAAAACGGCAGGCTCAACGAACTGGGCGATCTGCGCAAACGTCATATTGGCTACGTCATGCAGACCGGTGGTCTGCTCCCCTACCTGACGGTCCGGGACAACATGAATCTGTGCCGCAGCGTACTTGGGCTTCGCCCCGATGGCATGGTTGAGCACGTGGCTGAAGAACTTGGCATCACCGCCCATCTGGGCAAACTGCCGGATGCGCTATCCACCGGCGAACGCCAGCGGGTGGCCATCGGCCGCGCAGTCGCTCACCGACCCTCCATCGTAATCGCCGATGAGCCTACCGCTTCCCTCGATCCCTACGCTGCCGAGAAGGTGATGTCCATGTTCATTGGTCTGGCGGAGGAATTCAACATCACAGTGATTCTGGCCAGCCATGCCTGGCGGAATATTAAGCAGCTGGGGCTGCGTCGGCTTACCCATCGGACCACCTGTGATGCCGACAATAAGCTGACCGAGACCATGGTGAGCGGTTGAACCATGGCCGGGTCCTGGAGCAAGGTTTTTCGCCTGGCAAGTCGTGACTATGTTCATGAATGGCTGATGTCGGGCTGCTTCGTCCTCGCTCTGGCGGCAGTGCTGGGGCCCATGATGGTGCTGTTCGGGCTTAAGTTCGGCATCGTCGGTGCTATGGTGGATGAGCTGATCGAGAATCCCCTCAACAGAGAGATTCGCCCCGTCGGCAGCGGCTATTACGACCACGCCTGGCTGGAGAGTGTACGTGCGCGACCGGATGTAGCCTTCCTGGTACCACGTACCCGCAGCATCGCTGCAACGATTGAACTCAGCAGTCAGCATTCATCCCGCATTGTAACGGTGGAGCTGATGGCCTCGGATCATGGCGATCCGCTACTGCCGCAGGACAGTCCGCTGCCGGAGGGCACCACCCGGGTAGTGCTATCCCGGAGCGCGGCTGACAAGCTGGACGTAGCGCCTGGTGACATACTGGACGGCAGTCTCGCCCGGCGGTTTCGCGGCCAACAGGAACGCGTGCACCTACCTTTGAGCGTAGCAGCGATCGCACCGGCACAAGCGTTCACGCGCGACGGCGCCTTCGTCTCGTTGACGCTGCTTGAGGCGCTGGAGGATTTCCGGGACGGGCGAGCAGTGCCTCCTCTCGGCTGGGAGGGCGAGCCCGCTGATGCCAATCGAACCTACCCGGGCTTCCGACTCTACGCGCGCACCATCTATGACGTGGAGGGCCTGCGGGACGCCTTCGCAAGGCTCAATGTGGACGTGCATACTCGCAGCGCCGAAATCGAGCTGGTGCAGCGCATGAACCGCAATCTGACGGCCATCTACTGGGCGATTGCCATAGTCGGTCTGGTGGGTTTCTCGCTGTCACTGGGGGCAAGCCTGTGGGCGAATATAGACCGCAAGCGCAAGGAACTGTCGGTATTGCGCCTGGTAGGGTTCCGCACTGCCGACATCGTCTGGTTTCCCATGGTGCAGGCGCTGTTCACCGCCGTCCTGGGCTGGGCGCTTGCGGTGGCAATATACCTGGCAACAGCCCTGGTCATCAATGATATGCTGGCGGCGCAGCTGGAAACGGGGCAACAAGTTTGCCGGTTACTGCCCTGGCACTACGCGATAGCACTACTACTGACCTGCACCGCCGCCGTGCTCGCGGCGGGGCTTGCCGGCCTGCGTTCGGCACGCGTCGAGCCATCCGAGGGTCTGCGAGACCTGTGACACAGGTTTTTTTGTGCTGAAGTCCATTGTTGGCCGTATATTGGTATCGCTACCAACACCTGGGTGTCTGCTTTCAGTACCTTTAACACGCTGAGTAAATTTCACCTTATGGCTGCCAGGGTTCGTTAACTCCCTGTCGACTTATGATCCTGGCCGCACAAATACGGCCATGAGCAGACTGCCAGAAAAAGACCCCTCCTATATAACGGGGCTTTGTTGCATAAGGTTTGATTCTCTGTAAGTATTTTATAAAAAATAATTTTATGGAATAATCAATGATTTACTGATTTATAAACTCAGGAGCATCATAATGGATCTTTTCAAAAATAATGTTGGAAAAATCGATCGCATCATCCGAATTGTAGTCGGCATAATTTTGGTCGGAAATGTTTTTTATGCTTTACATCACCCAATTGGCTGGTTAGGTGTTATTTTGATCGTCACAGGTATCGCTGGAAAATGCCCTCTTTATTCAATTATTGGTATCAATACCAGGCCACTATCTGAAAAAGCAGGCCTTAAATAAATCGATACAATATGTAAAGGAAAGTAGATGGAAACACAAAGTATCATAATGATGGTCCTGATTGGTTCAATAGCTGGATGGCTTGCTGGACTAATAATGGGTAAAGGAATGGGTTTTATAGTCAATGTGCTGATTGGTATTGCTGGTGCTTTTGTCGGCAGTTATCTATTTGACTTAATTGGTTTCTCAGTAGGTAGAGGTTTAATCGGAATTATTATGACCGCAACTGCCGGTGCAGTTGTTTTGCTTTTTATTGCCAGTCTTTTAAGAAAATTACAATAAACTCCTAAACCTGGTGTCTGATAAGGGCCGACTTTCTCTGCCATCTATATTTCATAAAGATCTGCTACGTGTTGTTAATGGATGCACAAGATTTGTTGTTTAACGTGCGAGTACGGCCATGTACAGACTGTCAGGAAAAACTAATTTTTTCCGCAAATGAACGCAAATACACGCAAATAATAAACATTGGTAAAAACGATTCCAGGCTATTAAATATCTGTGTTCATCTGCGCTTATCTGTGGATAATTTATTTTTTTTAATAATTCGCGTGTATTTGCGTTCATTTGCGGAAGAATCTAATAGTTTTTTCTTTTTCACCAAGGGGCATTCAGGGTCGCCTTTTCTCCGTCAGGTGAATATTTCGAGAGTCCGTTAATGAAAACTCATCGTATCCTGGTTAGCGGTCTCTCATATATTTGCATCAGTAGGGCATCTACGGCCATGTGCAGACTGCCAGACAAACAGAACTTCGCACTTCGCACGGTGACGGGGCTGATTTGTGTAATGTTTATCTAATACTAAAGGTGTGATTTCTGCCTAGCTAATACTAGTTAAACAATTCAGGCCGGCGCCAAACATAGTGAGGCCTGAAACGTCTGCCTGCCGATATCAGTGGACAGTTTCATGTGCCGTGAAATCTTTATCTGACTGGATTGTCTATCCCCCAGTCGATGCTCGAGTTAGCCGGCCGGCCTGCAGAGCGGGGGTTCATATACACTCTGAAGTTCCTGGTTTGCTGGCTTCCAGCGAGGTACACCACCAGGCTACCTTCGACACGGTAACTATCGTCAGTAAGGTTCAACCCGCCGTATGCAATATCAGCATGCAGATCACCCGCATCCAGCCCCGCCGCAAGACTCGCCGAAGTGTCTGGCAGCGGGGTCACCTTGTGCGTCAGGCTGTTGGTCACCGCCACTCCGTGAACCCCGACTCGCAAGACTTGCCTGGTTTTGGTACGGTATTGCAGTAACAGTGTATTGCCTTCACGCTCAGCTACTATCAACACCCTGAGTACGCCCTTGTACACTGGAATATCTGCGGCACTGGCGTTGGTAACCGGCACCAGAACCAGGCATATCACCAATGGCAACTGGACCAGTACCCATTTAAATATATTCATCTAAACACCCACGTTAATTTGAAGGTCAGTCAATATTATCGGGCCGATCATGATGCATAAATTACACAGACAGTTTCTGCTACTCGCTGACACTATCACGAGCGACTGTCATTATGTTTAGAGTACCATACAAGCAAATAAATGATATTTTAGAATAATTATTGGAATGTAATTAATTTCGACAGCTACTGAGTGATCGTATTGGGTCGACAATGTATGTTCATCTGAAATGATTGGGCGTCCGTTCAGCTGCAATCAGAGACCGTCATGGCAAAATCGCGTATGTCCGCTTCTGTTTTTTATATTAACTTACACAGGAACCTGGATTGTGAAGAAATGTCTTTGAACGTATTGAGTTATCGAAACCAATACTGGCGTTGACTATATGGTGACTCAAAGTAAATGAGCCACGCATAAACATCGATAACTTATTGATTAAATGATGGCCGAAGCTGGAAAAAATCGTCGGAAACGATTTTTCATGAGCGAACGCGAACCCGCAGGGTGAGGCATATGGACATGCCGAATAATTTAACCAGGCTGGTTCAATTCGGATCAGCAAACTTCCGCTAATGTTAAAACGTACTGGATTTAATATTTAGAAAAATGGTGGCCGAAGCTGGAATTGAACCAGCGACACGCGGATTTTCAGTCCGCTGCTCTACCAACTGAGCTATTCGGCCATTCTGGTGTATGGCAGCATATGATTTGAACTTATTTCAATACGAAATTAGCTCGATTCAAAGGATGCGTATTTAATCGACTCAATGCCTCCGAGTCAAGCTTCTTGCAGACATTTCATGCTGGCTCAAATAGCCTGCCTAAGCAATATCAGCGGTTCTGACTCACAGAATACAAGAAAGCCTAAGCTGAAATAAATTTAGTGCTGCCAAAATTCAGCGTTCAGGCCGAAGGGCTTTTAATGGAACTACAACAAAAGATTAGCTGTAAATAAATAAACCAATTCTGATAATTTATCTTAAAATAAACATGTTCCTGTCAACTTATTATTGATAAATCAGGGTATTATGGTTGAAACCAGCGTCAATGAAAACTCAGGCTTAACTATCATCGTGCTAAAACCCAATAACTCTGCCAGCTGGCAGTTTAATATGGTGCTTTTTGGCAGCCTGGCGTTTATACTTTTTTGCATGTCAGTCTATTTTGCATCAAAAGGCTTATGGCTGGTATTCCCTTTTGCCGGTCTGGAAGTTGCTGTTTTATTTACCTGTCTGTATTTGCGTGTACGCGCCAACCACAACAAAGAAGTTATCACCTTCGATGATACGACGGTTGTAGTCGAGCGCGGCTATCGATATGCAGAAAAGTCCTGGAAATACCACCGCCTGCTAACAAAAGTGTTTGTCAAACAGCCCACTTTTCGAGGCCACCCAAAGCAGGTTTATATTCGCTCTCATGGCAAAGAACTGGAATTGGGCTCTTTTCTTAACAAAAAAGATAAAGGCATACTTATCAATAACTTAAAAAGCATTATATATGCCTGACATGGCTCGCCAGAACTGGTGACAGCAAACTTTGTCTAATTTATCCATCCATTTTGATATAGGTCATGTCAGGAATTTCGACCATCTCATACTATATCAGCTAAATTACTACAATGAATTATTTTGCATTATTCAAACAGCACATAAATCATGGATAATAAAGTTGTCTTCGACAAAGACCTGATACGTCGTTACGATACTTTCGGCCCGCGCTACACATCGTATCCAACCGCTGTTCAATTCACAACAGATTATGATGCCAATGATTATCTCGAGTGGGTTAAAAACAGCAATGAAGACCCCATTCCATCGCCGCTCTCACTGTACCTGCATATTCCATTTTGCGACACAATTTGTTACTACTGTGGCTGCAGCAAGGTCGTTACCAAAGACAAATCCAAAGCGGTACACTATATCGAATTACTCAAAAAGGAAATAAAATTACAGGGCTCATTGTTTGCCAAAGACAGGCAGGTAACCCAGATTCACTGGGGCGGCGGCACACCAACCTTTTTAAACGATAATGAGATTTCCGACATCATCGAATGCATTCGTGAAAACTTCAATGTAGCCAAAGGCAGCGAAGTTGAATTCGGCATCGAAGTCGATCCTCGCACAGTCGATCAGCAGCGCCTGAAAAAATTAAGCCAGCTGGGATTTAATCGAGTCAGCTTTGGCGTACAGGATTTCGACCAAAGCGTTCAGGAAGCGGTAAACCGGGTTCAATCAACACAACAAATCAGGCAGCATATCCTGGATGCGCGCAAGCTGGATTTCCTGTCCATCAATATTGACTTAATGTATGGCCTGCCAAAGCAGACACTGGACAGCTTCTCGCGGACGCTGGATACCGTTATAGGGCTAAGCCCAGACCGGCTAGCTATTTATAATTACGCGCACCTGCCAGAGATGTTCAAACCGCAGCGCCGGATAAACGAAGAGGATCTGCCATCAGCCGAAGAAAAACTAAATATCCTGCAAATGAGCATAGAAAAATTGCAGAATGCGGGCTATGTCTACATTGGCATGGACCATTTCGCCAAACAATCCGATTCCCTTGTTAAAGCGCAACAGGAAGGCAGTCTATATCGGAATTTTCAGGGCTATTCAACAAATGCTGACTGCGACCTGATCGCCATGGGTGTAACGGCTATCAGCCGCATTGGTAATAATTACAGCCAGAACGTCCGCACCATAGAGGAATACGAAAATCGTCTAAAGAAAAATGAAATTCCCGTTTTTCGTGGCATTGAACTTGAGGACGATGATGTTTTACGTGCCGAAGTCATTTCCAGGTTAATGTGTAATAATAAACTGGATATTAAAGAACTGGAAAAGAAATGGGGAATTGACTTTCAGAGCTATTTCACATCATCACTGGAAAGCCTGCAGCAAATGGCCGATGACGGCTTGCTTGAAATTGACGAAGACAGGATAACAATCACCACCAGCGGACGACTGCTTGCGCGCTCCATCTGTATGTTGTTTGACCGTTATTTACAGGAAAAACAGAACAATCGCTTTTCTCGTGTTATTTAGGCGCGTGTCATACAGTTTTCGTCCGGTGCAACTATTTCCGTTTCAACAGATATGTCTCTACAGATAATATTCCGCTCGACGTGACGATCTACCAAAAAATCACCTCCCGAAACACGCCCGTTATCAATTCGCCAATTGAAAACGGATTTCTCGAACAACATAACAGGCCGGATGTACGCAAAACACATTTGTTTGAAGGCCGATACGAAAATATTTATCTAAACGAACAGCATATCCCCGCGCTGAAGCCACTGCTCGATGAAGCCATAGAACTTGCGGAAGTCATTCTTGATAGAAAAAATTTACGCGCCGGTTACTGGTTTAATTACATGCCGCCCGGGGCAATGACCACATTACATACCCATGACGATGACGATGAACTGTTATCCTGTGTTTATTACGTCAAGGTACCGGAAAACTCCGGCAATTTAATTATCTATAACGACGCAGACAACCTGATTCAGAATAAAATCGAAATTGAATCCAGAACCGGAGACTTTATTTTTTTCAAACCCGATATCCGGCATGAAGTAACTAAAAACAACAGTTCCGAGTTCCGGCTTTCCCTCGCTTTTAATTTTGGCCTTAATAAACAGACGGATTAACGCACCCTGAAAAAATGCGGATGTCAATTCAGGTATAATTTGAAGAGGCAGGTCTATTGTTTGCCACAATATACATCTGGTCAATTACGCGTACAATTGGCATACTTCGGAAAATTACATCTGTAGAGAAATTACACCTTATGCTTACATGCAGGGGGAAAAATGGTTCAGTATAAAGAAAATTACAGTCGCAGCGTGTTATTACAGTTTTTGATGCTATCTGTACTGGCTGGTTTTTTATTACTGTTTAACCATGAATTTCTTATTAATTTCTATATTAAAAACCAGCCCACTAATATCGGTTACATCGTAAATGGCAGCATATTATTACTATTTCTGGTAGGCATCGTCCGGCTGGTACTTCTGCTGCTGCGCTATAGCAGTGAAGAAATCGCCCTGAACCGGTTTTTAAAAAACGTGCACGACAAACAAAAACTGCCAACTGAACGCCTCAATAAAAAAACCCTGATCTACAACCGTTACGTCTCTGTACTGGAAATTAGCAAACATAATGTTGCGGTCAACCACAGTGCGCTGGCATCTACCCTGGTGGCCACGGAACACACGCGTTTAAGTTTGCCGCGCTTCATCAGCAACATACTTATTCTGACAGGTGTTTTTGGCACCATCATTTCGTTGTCAATTGCACTGCTCGGCGCCTCGGACATCATTGACAGCGCTGACGGCATCAGCGGCATGAGCATCGTGATTCACGGCATGTCTACCGCGCTATCAACCACATCCACCGCTATATTCTGCTATCTGTTTTTCGGGTATTTCTATATGAAACTGACCGATGTGCAGACAGAACTGTTAAGCGGTATCGAACAGGCCACAACACTTTATATAATGCCCCGCTTCACCTATCAAACTGACAGTATGCTGCACGAAGTCGGCAGTCTGGTAAAAGCACTGCGCGAGGCTGCTACCATAATGGCAAAAACACAAATTGATTTCTCAGAGGCGGGTCGTAATCTCAGCTACCTTAGCACCAGCTACGCTGAGCGCCTGGCGCAACTAACTGCAGATATTGAAGAAATTAAAACACTGTTACGAGACGGTTTCCGTTTATAACGGCTGAATCATGAAATGTAATATTAAGGAAACTCTGATTAATTATCCGGGTACTGTCACGTGAACGATCAATTTATTGACCTGCGCCATGATCAGATAAACAGCGAAAGCTTCTGGCCTTCGTTCACTGACATTATGATGGTCGTAGTCATTATCTTCCTGCTTACCTCCGTGCTGCTCATGGTAAAGAACTGGGAGCTGCTCGACCAGCTAAGGAGCAGCATGGCCGCCGAGGAACAGGCGAAAAATATCATTCAGGACACGTCCCAGGAGAATGCTTCATTAGAAGAACAACTCGCCCAGGCGCAAAGTGAAATTTCTATGCTGCGCATGCAATTACTGCAGGCAGATGAACAGCTCAACCAGCTGAATATTGAGGTTGAAGATAAACAGCAAAAGATTGTGATTGTGTTATCCGAAAATGAACAGTTAAAACAATCACTCAAAAACAATGAAACTGAAATCGCCCAGTTGCACTCGCAAATTTCAACCATGGAAGGTAATCTGTCTCAACTGAATCTCAACATCGAGTCACAAAAAAGGGCGCTGGAAGAGGAGCGCCAGAAAATCATTAACATTACCAGGGAACGCGACAGCCAGTCGCAACTACTGTCTTCTTTACAGGAAGACTTCGGGTCGCTCAAGGTTAAATACGATAAATTAATAAAACCGGCCCGCAGCGCCAAAGGCAAATATATTGTTACAGTAAATTATGAACGCATAAAAGGGAAAGAACGTATACGTTTCAAAGACGCGAGTGACGAAACATACACGCAGCTCACAGAAAAACAGTTACACAGCAAACTTGACAATCTTAAAAAGAAGTACCCAAAACAACTATACATAAGAATCATCATTCCTGAAAAAAGCGGTCTCACCTATAACGAAGCATGGAATTTCATGTTAAGTTTGCTGAAAAAATATGATTATTACTATCAGGAATAATCATCACAGGCAACCTCACAGACATTGTTATACCCTGATATTGCCCATTCAGATAAATCAACGACTATGGACTGATAGTCCATAGCTTGCTCTCATACCTGCTTTTCTGCAGCAAGTAAAGAAAACACACGGTTTTTAGCTATACTAAATTAATAACCGTTAGCGGATAAAACTTAGGCGTTCAGGGAATGAACAATCAGAAAAGCTCAAACTGTTCACCCAGTTAATGAATATGGTCATGGCCAAATTAAAACTGTTAATACTGTCATTTGTAATCGCTGCCTGTGCGTATGATGCTTCAGCAGGCAATACTATTTACCCATTAGTAACCTACAAATGCAGTCCTGAAGCTGATATCGTCACCCTGACAAATTCCCTTATCCCAAGTGATGAAGGCGCCGCTTATCAGTATTCGGACAAAAATGGCACGTACTCGCCCTGGGACCTGGTGGAAATTAACAACAATACTGATCGTACGCGTATTGTACGCACGAAAAGAATCACCAAACAGTGCATCTTAAGCTCTGGCGAATACACCATTACCCTGGAACCCCAGGTATTTAATCGTGATTTGGCCGGTGATTGCGGCGCCTGGATATCTTCCGCATTTACGGTAATCCACAAGGACAGGGAAATACAGTCACGCACACCATTTGAAGACTATTGCCGCGGTAATTCTCCTATAATTACTCGTGTAACGGTGTTCGGCAAAACCGGTGAAGTAAAAATAAAACGCATTCCTCGTACAAAATTTTACTAACCCGAATCCCCTTTTAAAAATCACCCGCCCGCTGAACCAGGCTAACCGCGGATAACCAACCGTTCTTATTTGAGAACCGAGCGCAACAGCTGTTGTATCCAGTCGTTTTCCTGTTATCATTATGCAGTATTTTACCCCGACCTCCTATCATTCTACTAACAACAGGTAACACCAAAATGCACATAATAACCAGACAAATACGAATCCAGGCTCTTACTTTCGTGGCATTGGTATCCATGCTGCTTGCATTACCGTCTTTTGCCTACACCTCATCTGAACCCACGGCTGAAGATCCGGGTTATGTTATTAAAACCACGCTGGATAAAATTACCACGTTCAGCAGTAATTCAGACAAAGTTGACCCGGCAAGATTGCGTGGTTTTATCGAAAATCAAATCATTCCACATTTTGATTTCGACAATATGTCGCACTGGATTACCGGCCGTTATGCACGCTATATGTCAGACAAGGATAAAACAGATTTTCAGCGGAATTTACGGGAAACTTTCCTCTCCAGCCTGGCGAAACATCTGGGAAGCTTTGACGCAAAAAACACGCATGTAAGATTCTTTCCCGCACGCTACAGGGGCGAGGATGAAGCCTTCGTTAACACCGATGTCTATCGTCCGGATGCGTTAACCGTGCAGCTTGATTTTCGTATGCGCCGTGAAGGTAATGACTGGAAAATTATTGATATTAAAGCCAATGGCTCAAGCGCCGTGCTGTATTACCGCGATCACTTTATGTCGCAGTTACGACAGTACCAGAGACCGGTATATGCACGACGCTACTAGCAACAAAAGCAAAAATAGCTGTCACACTGTGTGACAGCTATGCCTCTTCGAGGTTTTATGGACTGTAAAAAACACGTATTGAACTCGTTTGCCTGATACCGGTCTTAACAACACGATACGTGTTACGTGAAATTTTATTGGCCATGACAGACCCGAGTAAACCTCAAGCCGGCACCGCAAATCAGCCGGCTGAAAACGAGCAGAATACGAAAGTTAATAAAGGTCCAACCGGTAAAAAAAGCGGTCTGTTGATCGTCATTCTCCTGTTTTTAGCGCTCGTCATATTCAGCCGTCATGAAGCCATTAACACCATTAAGTGTACGCCTGAAATCATTGCGCAAAAGCCTGATGTCATAATGTTAGGCGCCTGGTGGTGCAAATACTGTTATCAGGCGAAAGAATACTTCCAGCGAAATAACATACATTACTGCGAATACGATATGGAAAATACAGCAACAGGGATACAGCTGTACCAGAAGCACGGCGGCGGCCTGCCAGTACTGCTGATAGGAAAATACCAGCTCAATGGTTTCGATGAACAGCGGCTTGAAACTGCATTATCATTACTGGAAAAATAAACATGATTACAAAATTACAGCAGTTTTTTAATCGATACCTGGTCGAGGACACGCGGGACGCCATACCACTTGAGCGCCGCCTGCAGATGGCCACAGCCGCTCTAATGGTCGAAATGTTACATGTAGATTACCGGGTCACTGCCGAGGAAGAAGGCGAATTACGGCTGCTACTCAAACAACGATTCAAGCTGGATAATAGTGAAATTGAAGCACTGATTGAGCTGGCCCGTCATGAAAAACGCGAAGCCACAGACTATTATGCATTTACATCCCTGATCAACGCGCATTACACGCAACAGCAAAAAATAGACCTTGTAGAAGACCTGTGGCAACTGGCCTATGCTGACCGCGAACTGGACAAGTATGAAGAACATTTACTGCGGCGCCTGGCCAATTTACTGCACGTCCCCCACCGCGATTTTATCCGCACAAAACACAGCGTATTAAAACAAAAATAAACCTTTAGTCCGCGAATAACGCAAAAAACGCGAATAGAACTTTTATTTACAGATATTGCAGAAAAAATAATAACGTTCTAATTTTTTTGCGTCATTTGCGTTTTTCGCGGACTGAGTATGTTTTTTATATTAGTGCAATGCACTCTCGGCACCCCACATTTTGTGGTAGCGCTCGACGACCTGCCGGACTTCATCAGGATAGCCGATAATATCCATTTGCTGCATACCTTCTTTAAAAAACTCGCGCGCATCCTGCGGTATGTTTTTAATCAAGGTTTCATAAGCCTGTTCAATAATCTCTGGCTGATGACTGCGTGTTGCAACAATGCCGTAATTCAGGTTGAGGATGCGCCATGGCCGCATCATATTGGTCTGCTCGATATCCCGGCGGATTTCATCATCACAGGCATCAATGATTTCTCTAATTACAGCACTTAATTTGGCAAGTTTATGCAGCTCAACGGTATCGTTGGCATAAGCTGCCAGTGTATTAACCAGCATATCAATCTGAGATAACTTACCGCCATGGCGCACCACCCACAATGATATTGGCAGGCTCAGGCGCTGCAAATCCATGCATTGATCACCCGTTTTATTCTGCATAAACGCAATCAGGTTCTCCAGTAAATCCAGCGCGTACTGGCCAATCCTGTTAATATCTTTCTCTTCCAGCCTGCCGATACTCTCAGCACTCATCTTCTGTTGAACCACACTGTCTGCATCCGCGCGTTGCATGACATCGATTGCCTGATCCATAGCTGCAAGCATGGTATGTAACGAATTTGCGCCATCATCCAGCGCACTGTCATTCTTGGTGCTATCGTCAAGACTGGCAACGACAGTGTCATGAATCACGTCTTTTATTGCCCTGGCATTGAATGAAAAATCCATAACGTTGATCTCAATAAAAAGCATTATTTTTCATTATTATACGTTAAGATGACAGGCCACAGCCAATATCAATAATTAACTATGATTTGACACTAATATGAGATTACTCCACACCATGCTGCGCGTTGGCAACCTGCAGCGTTCGATTAAATTTTACACAGACATACTGGGTATGACATTGTTGCGACAGAAGGAATACCCTGAGGGCAAGTTCACTCTCGCCTTTCTCGGCTACGGTGATGAGAAAAAAAACACCGCACTGGAACTCACCTATAACTGGGATACAGATCATTATGAACTGGGCTCGGGATTTGGCCATCTGGCAATTGAAGTTGATGATGTTTACCAGGCCGCTGAGAAAATTCGCAGTGCTGGCGGAAAAATCATCCGTGAGCCGGGCCCGATGAATGCAGGTACAACATTGCTGGCATTCGTTGCAGATCCTGACGGCTACCAGATAGAACTGCTGGAACCTAAAAACTAGTCAGCCACCGACACGATTCACGAATCACTCTTGACTGCCAAATGAATCCCGAATTGATACAGTCGGCTGCTCATATGGATGAACTGCTCAGGCGCCTGAGCAATGAAGAACTCATTGCCGCCGATACCGAATTTTTCCGAGAAACAAGCTATTACCCGCAGCTTGCCCTGGTGCAGATTGCCACCGATGCCATACTTGCCTGCATCGATCCTTTAGCCTTTGACGCCAAACCCGGGTTGCAGCAAATATTTCTTGATCAGCAATTAACAAAGGTTTTTCATTCCTGCTCACAGGATATGGAGGTTTTATTTTATTACCTTGGTGAAACACCGGTGTCAATCTTTGACACACAGATCGCCAGTGCTTTACTCAGTGAACATTATCAGATTGGCTATGCTTCGCTTGTCGAAAACGAGCTGGGCATCCAGCTAGATAAGTCACAAACCCGAACCAACTGGCTACAACGCCCACTGACAGACCAACAGATCGAGTATGCGGGTGACGATGTTTTTTACCTTTACCAGTTATATAAGCTACTTGATAAAAAACTACAGCATGCCGGCAGAAAAAAATGGTTTGCAGAGGAATGCTCAAGACTGTTTGCCGGAAACAGCAACTACCAGGTTGAAACGGATAAACTGTGGAAGCGTGTTAAGGGCGCCGTAAAATTAAATCGTGACAAACTTGCTATCGTTCAGGCAATTGCGCAATGGCGTGAACAACTTGCACAACAAAAAGATATAACACGCAGAAGAGTCCTTGCTGATGACATTATCATCCAGCTTGCACTACACCCGCCTGAGAACATCAGCACACTCAACCAGCTTATCGTTAATAAGTACAAGCTTAACGATGCAGAACGGCAGCAGTTATTCAAATCCATAATCTCGGCATCGCAATCTCCGGCAGAGACATGGCCTGACAATCAATTTACTGTTTTAGACAGTCAGCAAAAACTCTTACTGAAGGAGCTACAGCAAATCGTCAATAAAAAAGCAGAACAGCTACAGGTCTCCAGTAGCATCCTGACCACTAAAAAAGAACTGGAAACCCTGATATTGTATTTTGCCAGCAGCAATGAAGCGCCGGATAAATCTCAACTGCACGGTGTAACAATCCTTCAGGGCTGGCGTTTTCACTGTTTCGGCCAGCAGTTAATAGAAACCATTAAAAACAGCCGATAACCGTTGTTTAAGCCGGAAAAGCGTAATATTATTCCAGTACGCTAATGCAACAAACTTATTTATCTGGATAGCAGTACAAAATGCCCCGGTAAGTACATGATTATTTGTTAAATCATTGGCGTGAACTAAATAAGTACTATAAAGGTCCTGTTTTTAAATATATAATGACAACAATAAGTGACACATTATGAGGAGCATGTATGTATAAACTGATCAACAAATTTTTTAAACCACTCTTTATTCTTGCTATTTCACTTGCCAGTCTAAATAGCTACGCTGAAAATTCGATGGAATTTGGTGATTATGTTGTTCATTACAATGCCTTTAGAAGTGACACCATCTCGCCAGATATCGCCAAACAGTATGGTTTGCCACGCGCCAATAACCGCGCTCTTATAAACATTGCCGTTTTGAAAAAAGTCCTGAACACCACGGGCATGCCGACAAAAGCGACAATCACAGGCTATGCCAGTAACCTGACAGGGCAGTTAAAACAGCTTGAATTTAAGGAAATTACTGAAGGTACAGCCATTTATTATCTGGCAGAAACCAAAATCAGTGATGGTGAGTTCCTTAAATTTGAAATAAAAATTATGCCTGAAGGCGAAACCAGGGCTGCCAGGCTAAATTTTAATAAACGATTCTTCACTTATTAATCAGCAAGCCAACGAAAAAGTAAAAAAGCTGGTCTCCCAGCTTTTTTATTGCATCAATTATAATTAAAAACTAATGAACCAGTCTTTCACTATCCTGCTGCGGCATATTAGTCTCTACAACCTGTTTACCTATTAACACAATATAACCATATTCGCGCTTATTATAATCTGACGACAGGTTACTGGTATATTCAAAACTATACAGCCTGCATAACTGTAAACCACCGGCCGGCCCTCTTCTCACCCATGTGCGCTGTCGACACACTGTGCTATCGAGTAACTGCAGGCCGGCGTCTGCACATTTTTTCTGGCATGCTAACAGTACAATTTCGCTACACTGCTGCGTGTCCCACCAGTACCAGATACCGGCCAAAATCAGTAATATAATCAGGATTTCATCCACAATATGTTTTTTATCGGGTTGCGGTCATTTCATCGTACAGTAATTTCAGATAAAATTGAAAATTAATATAATTTTCATTCAATTAATACGAGAAAGATTATGCCTGCTGCTGAGGAATCAACCGTTCGACCCAGTTCTTACAGCTATGAAGATTTGCTAACCTGCAGTCGGGGCGAACTGTTTGGGCCGGGTAATGCCCAGTTACCCGCGCCTAATATGTTGATGCTGGACCGCATTACCCATATATCTGAAGTCGGCGGCGCTTATGGCAAAGGAGAAATCAAAGCCGAACTGGACATCAAACCCGACCTGTGGTTTTTTGAATGCCATTTTAAAAACGACCCGGTTATGCCCGGCTGCCTGGGACTTGATGCAATGTGGCAACTCGTTGGGTTTTATCTGGGCTGGATGGGTCATCCCGGGCGTGGCAGAGCATTAGGAGTTGGCGAAGTAAAGTTTACCGGCCAGGTTCTGCCCACCAGCAAAGTAGTTCAATATCAAATCGATATTAAGCGTGTTATCGCGCGTGGTCTGGTGATGGGCATTGCGGATGCCGTTATGTCAATTGATGGACGCGAAATCTATACAGCAAAAAATTTACGCGTTGGTCTTTTTACTTCAACTGATGATTTTTAAGGTGCTGCAATGAAACGAGTCGTAATCACTGGTATAGGAATAGTATCCTGCCTTGGTAATGATAAAAAGGCTGTACTGGACTCGCTGCAACAGGGTCGCTCGGGTATTAAATTCAAACAGGAGTATGCTGACATCGGTATGCGCAGCCATATTGCCGGCACTATTGATATTAATACTGATGATTTTATTGATCGAAAAGTAAAGCGATTTATGGGTGATGCTGCCGCTTTTGCCTATATTTCGCTGCAACAGGCGATTGAAGATGCCAGACTGGGTGACGACCAGGTGTCAAATATCCGCACTGGCATTATCATGGGTTCGGGTGGCGCATCTTCAGCCAACCAGGTGGAAGCTGCGGATATCCTGCGAGAAAAAGGCATACGGCGCGTTGGCCCCTACATGGTGCCACGCACCATGGCAAGTACGGTATCCGCCTGCCTGGCAACGCCATTCAAGATCAAGGGTGTGAATTATTCCATCAGTTCTGCCTGCGCCACCAGCACTCACTGTATTGGCAACGCCTATGAACTGATACAAATGGGCAAGCAGGACATCATATTTGCCGGCGGCGGTGAAGAAGAGCACTGGTCACTGAGCATGTTGTTTGATGCCATGGGTGCGCTTTCAACAAAGTACAATGAAACACCGGAAAAAGCATCACGCACCTATGATGCTGACCGTGATGGCTTTGTAATTGCCGGTGGTGGCGGCGCTGTCGTTGTCGAGGAACTGGGACACGCACTCAACCGCGGCGCACCGATATATGCAGAAATTGTCGGCTATGGTGCAACATCCGACGGCTTTGACATGGTTGCACCCTCAGGTGAAGGCGCCGTGCGTTGCATGCAAATGGCAACACAGGGCATTGATGAGAAACTGGATTACATAAACACCCATGGCACCAGCACACCGGTGGGAGACACGAAAGAGCTTAATGCCATAAAAGAAACATTCGGCAGCAATATTCCACCCATCAGTTCCAGTAAATCACTTGCCGGGCATTCACTTGGCGCATCAGGTGCACAGGAAGCAATCTATACGATATTAATGATGCAAAATAATTTTATTCAGGCTTCTGCCAATATTGAGACCCTGGATGAGAGCGCGGTTGGCATGCCAATTGTTACCAAACGCCAGGACAATGTTGACATCAATCTCGCCATGTCCAATAACTTTGGTTTTGGCGGCACCAATGCCTGCCTGGTGATGAAAAAATTTAAAGAATAAACAGCCTGCATATTGAGTGAACCGCAAAAATACATGATATTTTTCACTGATATAGGGATTTGTTGACAGCACTTTCGTAATCTACTGCTACACTTGGGTATAACATAAAAACAACCTCATAATGGCAAAATCATGAAGCGATCATTAACTGCCTTACTGCTGACATCTTTATGTTCGATGCTCTTTTCTCAACAGCTGTTCGCCAGCCGTCCCGCGATGGAAGAAGCTGATGTAGTACAGGAAGCAGAAGAACTGGCAGCGGACACACAGGCTGAAGAGCTTTCTGCAGTCGACATCATCATGCAGCAGGAAAAACAGCAACAGGGTGATGTTCTCCAGCTGCCAGCGGAAGAGATACAGCCGGGTGAAGTTATAAAAATCAAGCTGCTAGATTCTCCCCGCCGAGGCATGAGCATGGACAAGGTACAAAATGAACTTGGCCAGCCTGTGAGCAAATCCGACAGCGTCGGTCAGCCGCCAATTACAAGATGGATTTATCCTGACCGCGTTGTTTATTTTGAATACTCAACGGTATTACACGTGGTCGCCCGCCAGTAATAACGAGTCATTTACCGGCCGTCATTGATCACTCGTCA
>JAJDNP010000070.1 GCA_022340645.1 Gammaproteobacteria bacterium
AAAATGCCGCGCTGACGATGCAGTGCTTGCTGATTTATATGAAATCGGTTTATATTTTGAACGTAAACGACAATATGACCGAGCGCTGCAGGTTTACTCGGAAATAAATAATCGACGAAAAAATTATAAAGACACAGAAAAACGCATTGAATCCATCAATGGCATATCTTCAAAATCTGCGAACATAGCTTTATCGCCTAACCAGTTACAGCAAACACTGGTGATGCCGCAAATCGAAATGCCTGAATTTGGCCGTTATAAAATTGAAAAACAACTTGGACGTGGCGCTATGGGTGTTGTCTACCTCGGTAAAGACCCGAAAATCAACCGTAAGGTGGCGATTAAAACACTGGATTACTCGCAGATTTCAGGCAAAGAACTGAATAGTGTGAAAAGCCGTTTCTTCCGCGAAGCGCAGGCGGCAGGCAGGTTAAATCACAGCAATATTGTTACCGTGTACGATATGGGTGAAGAAGAAGATTTTGCCTATATTGCGATGGATTATGCAGAAGGTGTGCCTTTGTCTGACTACACAACGGCAGACAGGCTACTGCCAGTGAATGAGGTTTACCGCATTATTCAGCTTGTAGCAGAAGCGCTCGATTATGCTCACAGGCAAAATATTGTGCACCGTGATATTAAACCCGGCAATATAATGTACGACCCGAAAAACAAACAGGTAAAAATTACCGACTTTGGTATAGCGCGCATTACTGACTCGGTCAGAACTAGAACAGGGAGTTTGATGGGGAGCCCCTCATATATGCCACCGGAGCAAATAACCGGTGCAGTTGTTGACGGACGAGCAGATATCTATTCCCTGGGTGTCAGTTTTTATCAATTACTCACTGGAACACTTCCTTTTAGCGCAGATAGTCTGGGCGGACTGGCGTATAAAATAACCAATGAAAAACATAAACCGGTAAAAAGCGTGCGTGCAGATTTACCTGCGAGTGCAACGCGCATTATTAATAAGGCTCTGCAGAAGGATCCGAAAAAACGCTACGCAACTTGCGCTGAGATGGCGGAAGCGCTTGCATGCTGAATTTTTAATTATGGCGGCTCAACACCCGCATCCATGCGGGTTAATAGTACCGTAATCCCAATACAGGTCTACCATTGTTAAAGGAGACAAGGATCGCAGGCAGGATTTTATAAGTCTGGCACATAAAACAAAGTTTCCGTATTAGATGTCGATTTATCATCGAAAACCTTGAATTCGTATGTTCCGATTCGGATCACATCGCCATGCCTGATTTCCTGTTCCTTTATCGCAATATCATTCACGTAGGTACCATTGGTACTATCCAGGTCCCTGATACTGATATCGAACCATTCCGCCACATATTTATTGGGTTTTAGCGATACTACCGCATGTACACCACTAACTACACCGTCTGCCAGCTGCAAACTGTTACCATTATTACGACCAATGGTAAAATCATCTTCTGCTACTTCAATTTTAGAAATAACAACACCATTACTAATCTGTTTGAGTACAACCAAAATTCACTCCTGACATGTGTCTAATTACAGGTATATTTTGCCAAACGACATAAGCAACTACAGAATAAACATAGCCCAAAAAACATTAAACTGGGGTTCTTGACTAGAAAATAAGGAGGCTTTGATTATGGTGCAATGCGCAACGCTTATTGCACCCTGCGACTTTGCACCATCATGATAAAAAATAGCAGCACCGTAGGGCGCAATAACTAACAGGCATTGCGCCGGATATAATATGCAGGCGGAGAAAATTTCATGTTGGCTCACGGGGTCGAACTCGAAGCAGTTTGATTCCGATTTCTCAATAATGTCCGAATAAATTCGAACCTACAGGCTATCGATAATGGCATTTAACGTGGCGCTCGGCCGCATCACCTTCGATGCCATTGCACGATCAGGCCGGTAATAACCGCCGATATCGACCGGTTTGCCCTGAACGGCATTCAGCTCATTGATAATCTTTGCTTCATTATCAGTTAGCTGCTGCGCCACCGGGGTGAATTTTTCCTGCAGTTCTTTATCGTCAGTCTGTTCCGCCAGGGCCTGTGCCCAGTACATGGCCAGATAAAAATGACTGCCGCGTAAATCCATCTCGCCGGTTTTGCGTGACGGTGATTTATTATTGTTTAAAAACCTGCTGTTTGCCTGGTCGAGTGCCCTGGCAAGCACCTTCGCTTTCTCGTTGTTTGTTTTCATGGCGAGGTCTTCTATAGAGACCGCCAGCGCCAGGAACTCACCCAGCGAATCCCAGCGTAAATGGTTTTCTTCCAGCAGCTGGATTACCTGCTTGGGTGCAGAGCCGCCCGCACCGGTTTCGAACAGGCCACCGCCGGCCAGCAATGGCACAATCGACAGCATTTTCGCGCTGGTACCCAGTTCCAGGATCGGGAACAGGTCGGTTAAGTAATCACGCAGCACGTTGCCGGTAACAGAAATAGTGTCTTCACCTGCCCGTACCCGCTTCAGGGTGTAAGCCATGGCGTCTACCGGCGCCATGATCTGTATCTCGAGCCCGCTGGTATCGTGATCTTGCAGGTAGCTTTCGACTTTTGCTATCAGGTTTCTGTCGTGCGCACGGTTTTTATCCAGCCAGAAAATCGCGGGCTGAGCCGTAGCCCTGGCACGGCTGACGGCCAGCTTGACCCAGTCCCGGACCGGCAGATCTTTGGTCTGGCACATGCGCCAGATATCACCCTGCTCGACTTTATGTTCAAGCAGTGTATTACCCGCTGCATCGCTTACCCGCACCGTACCATCGGCGGGAATTTCAAAGGTTTTGTCATGTGAACCATATTCTTCCGCTTTCTGCGCCATCAGGCCAACATTGCTTACATTGCCCATGGTGGTGACATCAAACGCGCCATGCTGTTTGCAGAAGTCGATGACCTGCTGGTATATCCCGGCATAACAACGATCGGGAATCATGGCCTTGGTGTCATGCAGTTTACCGTCCGTGCCCCACATCTGGCCGGAAGAACGCAGCGCCGCCGGCATGGATGCATCGACAATCACATCGCTGGGGACGTGTAAATTGGTGATGCCCTTATCGGAGTTCACCATGGCCAGTTCAGGGCGGGCCTGGTAAACCGCCTGGATATCCGCTTCAATTTCCTTGCGCTGGGCATCCGGCAGCGCGGCGATTTTTGCATAAACATCACCCAGGCCATTGCGGGTGTCGACACCCAGCTTTGCAAACGTGTCCGCATGTTTTGCAAACACATCTTTATAATACACCCGCACCGCATGACCGAAGATAATCGGGTCTGACACTTTCATCATGGTGGCTTTCAGGTGCAATGACAGTAATACGCCCTGTTTTTTAGCATCCTGCATGGCCTCTTCATAAAAAGCGCGCAAAGCCTTACAGCTCATGACCGTAGCATCGATGACTTCACCCTTAAGCACCGGCGTTTTTTCTTTCAATACCTGCTTTTTACCATCTTCCGTGGTCAATTCGATTTTCACATCACCGGCTTTTTCAATCACCGCTGACTGCTCATTGGCATAAAAATCACCATCACTCATCGAGGCAACATGTGATCTGGAGTCCGGCGACCAGGCGCCCATCGAGTGCGGATGCTTCTTTGCATACTCTTTTACCGGGCCGGCCACGCGGCGGTCCGAGTTGCCTTCACGCAAAACCGGGTTAACCGCACTGCCCAGGACCCTGGCATAACGCGCCCTGATAGCCTGCTGTTCCTCGGTTTGCGGATCCTCGGGAAAATCGGGAATATCATAACCTTTCTGCTGCAGCTCGCTGATTGCGGCTTTCAGCTGGGGAATCGACGCGCTGATATTAGGCAGCTTGATAATATTTGCCTCAGGGGTTTTCGCCAGTTCGCCAAGCTCCGCCAGCGCATCATGCTGTTTTTGATCTTGTTTAAGATTATCGGGAAAATTTGCGATGATACGGCCACTTAAAGAAATATCGCGCGATTCAACCTCGATACCTGCCGCTCGCGTATACGCCTGTATGACAGGCAGTAATGAACAGGTTGCTAATGCGGGTGATTCATCCGTCTCGGTATAAATAATCTTTGGCGCGGCTGGAGTATTGGACATTGTCTGTTTCTCTGAATGTTAATAATCTAAATATTGATAATTTGGGGGGCGCAATATATTAGCAAGAATATAAGCATGCAATTATATTTCAAAATGCCGATAGATTCACGCCCACTATTTTAAGGAAATTCTATTTGATTATTGCAGTCATCTCGACCGGAAGGGAGAACGCTAATCTGTATATTGCAGGTAGTGGTTTTCCCGGCGAGGGCCGGGTCCTACGAGAACCAGATACAATGCACCGTAGGAGCGACCTTGGTCGCGATCATTCCGAAAGATGCTGGTAACATCTTTCGCGGGCGAGCCCGCTCCTGCAGGTACATGCCTTATTTATAGAGTTAATAAACAGTACCGGCCCCCGGCCGGGAATAGCGGCTGATTATTCTGCCTGTTACCGACATCAAGATTTCTCGATGAACTCGAAATGACAACATCAGCCCTTGCTTAATCTTTTTTAAAAATCTGAAACAGAGAGACGAGAGAAACACAGATACTCAGCAGTAACAGCAACACCGACAGCACCATCAACGCTTCCGCCATGGTAATACCAAAAATTACCTCCGGTGTGTAACCGCAGGTCGTCTCCACCCGGTAAAGCCAGGGCAGCCATTCGTCAATGGCGAACCAGGCAGGCAGACCCAGGTTAAAACCGCAATCGCTGAACACAAAACCGCGCTCGGTACCCAGTAGCTGGTAGGAGCGTTCAGCCAGGCCGACAGCGGTCAGCACAACTGAAATGTGTGCAATTGCGTTTATCCACTTATTTTGCCTGGTAAACAGGCCGACAATCGCAATGATAACCAGTAACGAAATCAGCAGTCGCACCTGTATGCATAATAAGCAGGGAGGCTCTTCAAGCACATGCTGATGATATAAACCGACCGCGAGCGAAGCTAAGCCGCCGATAATCAATAACCACCAGTACCACCGGCTATGCGAAATGAGTGTGAGTTGTTTGATGATAGTGTTCAACATATTTACCTTTTATCAATGTAGGGCGCAATAACCAACGGGCATTGCGCCGCATGCAATACATATTTACCCGCGTAGGGCGCAATAACCAACGGGCATTGCGCCGCATGCAATACATATTTACCCGCGTAGGGCGCAATAACCAGCGGGCATTGCGCCGCATGCAAAAACCGCATACATTAGGTAATTAAACATTGGTGCAATGCCCGCTGGTTATTGCACCCTACGTTATGCTTAGCATCAATTACCGCAACACAGGTTATTTAACAGATAACATGTACTCCGCCCAGTTCCAGGTATTCTTTATGCTTTTACCGGACAAGGGAAAGAACTGCACCGTCATTTCAGGCAGCTGCAGTATCGCACAGCTATAATTGAAAACCGAACTGCCCGGATTCACTACCAGTATATTGCCGATAAATTCGGCATATACCTGGTGTGTATGGCCCACAACCAGTACATCGTAGTTGAATTCCGCTAATAACTCCTTCCACAACTCTATCCGTTCTGCCTGCAGGATACCTTCCCTGTCACGCAACTTGATGCCGCCATGACATCCATCCGGCGGTTGCGCATGCACCATGTACAATTTTTTACCTTCAATGACGACATCAATAAATGCAGGTAACTGTTTGAGATAACTCAATGTTTCATTGTCAGCGTCAAGTTTATGCTTATCCAGGTACATTAAATCGTGGTTTCCCCTGACGACCCGGCAGTTATTTTCGCCAAGCAGTGAGATGGTCGGTTCCAGCTGGTCCATATATCCTGCAATATCACCGGCACAGAAAACCTGGTCCACGCCTTCTCTCACGAAAATCGACAGCGCCTCTGCTACCGGTTCGGGTGATGAGTGCACATCGCTGATTAATCCGATCAATGCCATATAAAACGCCTGTTATTATTTGTATTTTAATTTGTTTCGCTGACTTCGTATTGTTTTTACAACAATGTACAACACAATAGTAGCAGACCCAATGCCAGCAAGTTAAGGTGCTTACAAAGTCATCTAAAAAGTAACTCACCACAGAGACTTTTATTAGTAAAAACTACATTGAATTAGCTTTTTCAAATCAAACAAACTTCTGCGTCCTCTGTGCCTCTGTGGTGAAGTGTTTTTCATATTTTGAAGTTTTTTACCGATTTAACGAAATTTTTATACCAACCAGTTCTGTAGGCCGGTATAAGCGATAGCGTTGCCGGCGATACAAACATAACAATTTAGGCATTATTACATGTGCTCTTTTTCCATTTTTCATATAACATTGCGGTTTTTTGTAACAATCAATCTACAAAGGTGAAACATGCGCTGTACACGGGAACAAATGGATGAGGTCGATATACTGGTTCGATATAACCTGCAAACCACCCATCAAGGTATCAAGGTGCATTCAAGTGCAAGCAAGGAGCATGTTGAAGCCGTAAAGCGTTTATACGAAAAAGGCCTGGTCACGCAAAGAGATGGCGGTTATCTCACCGACCTGGGCAGAAAAGCCGCTGAACACGCTCAGGCATTGATTCTCATGCTGGCGCCGCATCATGAGACTGTTGCCAGTTAATTTATTACTCAAAAAACTACATCGCTTATCCATTTGCATAACTGGCCATTTGCCAGTCACGCGCCACAGAGACCGCAAATTCGCGGTTTACAAACCGCTCCTACAGGTATACAAATAGTTGTAGGAGCGTATAGTTATTCCGCGATTTCTGGTCGCCATTATTTACAGCATTGTCCGGGGGTAGGCTTGATATTTATAAACTTATCCCAATATTTAAATTCAATATATAAGCTATTATTTTTACGGGGATTTAAATGAGCCATATTCGTCCGCCAGCAGTTGCCGGGACTTTCTACGAGGGCAACAGTCAGGCATTGGCAGATAACGTCAATGTTTTACTTGATGATGCCCGGCTGGAGTCTGGCAGTTCCATTGCTGGCGAAACCAGACCTTTACCAAAAGCAATTATTGTTCCGCACGCCGGTTATATATATTCCGGGCCAATCGCGGCCGCCGCCTATGCCAGACTGACTAAAGCCAGCGGCACCATCAAACGTGTTGTCCTGCTGGGACCGGTACATCGTGTTCCAGTGCGTGGACTCGCGCTTCCCGGTGCTGATGCATTTGCAACGCCTTTGGGAAATATCAATATAGATCAGTCAGCTATAGCTGCTATTAAAAACTTACCCCAGGTAGTGGTGAGTTCTGAAGCACATGCCTATGAACATTCCCTTGAAGTGCAACTGCCCTTCCTGCAGTCGGTACTTGATGATTTCCAGCTTGTGCCGCTGGCCGTAGGTGATGCCACGCCGGCAGAAGTCGCCGAGGTGCTGGACGTATTATGGGGAGGTCCGGAAACGCTGATTGTGATCAGCTCTGACCTGTCTCACTTTCTGCCCTACCAGACCGCCCGGGCTGCCGATTCAGAAACGGTACATAACATCCTGCATCTGCGGGGTAGTTTAAGCCATGAACAGGCCTGCGGCGGCACGCCGGTTAACGGCCTGATTCTGGCTGCCAGAAAGCATCATCTACTGCCGCATTTACTAGACCTGCGAAATTCTGGCGATACTGCCGGCGACAAAAACCGTGTTGTCGGCTACGCCTCATTCGCCTTTACGGAACAGACAGATGAACAACATTAATCACGGCGAAATATTACTGCCGATTGCCCGCTCTTCGATTGCCGAAATGCTGGGGCTGGAGCATGAGGCCGCCCAGGATATTCCCTGGAATGCATCCTGGCTGCAGCAGCGCGGAGCGAGTTTTGTCACCTTAACCCAGCAGGGCCAGTTGCGCGGATGCATCGGCACACTGGAAGCACACCGCAGCCTGCTCGAGGATGTCAAAAGCAACGCCGTATCGGCGGCATTTCATGACCCGCGTTTTTCACCGCTCAGACGCGAAGAATTCGGCTATACCGACATTGAGGTGTCGCTGCTGTCAGCCATGCAGGCCATGGATTTTTCAAATGAGCAGCAGGCGCTGCAGCAATTACAGCCCGGTACCGATGGCCTGGTGTTTGAGTACGGCCGTCACCGCAGCACCTTTCTGCCCCAGGTGTGGCAGCAACTGCCGTCAGCCAAAGATTTTATGGCTCACCTCAAACAAAAAGCGGGATTGAGCGCCAGTTTCTGGGACGATGAAGTCAGGCTTTATCGCTATACCGTGAGCAAATGGAAAGAAACCGATTTTAATAAAGAATTTAACAGTTAAATAACATGACAGAAGAATCTCGCTATCCCGCCCGCTACTGGCACATGATTGACGATGGCCGCATCCAGTGCGACCTGTGCCCGCGCGACTGCAAATTACACGAAGGCCAGCGCGGCGCATGCTTCGTGCGCATGCGGGAAAACGACCAGATGGTTCTCACTACCTACGGACGTTCTTCCGGTTTCTGCATTGATCCCATCGAGAAAAAACCGCTGAATCATTTCTACCCTGGCAGCAGCGTATTCTCCTTCGGCACCGCCGGCTGCAACCTGGCCTGCAAATTCTGCCAGAACTGGGACATCAGCAAATCCAGGCAGATGGACCGTCTGATGGACCAGGCATCGCCGGAAACCATAGCGATCACCGCGGAGAAATATAACTGCAAAAGCGTCGCCTTTACCTACAATGATCCGGTCATTTTTGCCGAATACGCGATGGATACCGCCGATGCCTGCCATGCGCGGGGTATCAAGACGGTGGCGGTAAGCGCCGGCTATATACACGAACAGCCGCGTCGCGACTTCTTCGCCAAAATCGATGCCAGCAATATCGACCTGAAATCATTCAGTGAGGATTTTTACTATAAACTGACCGGCTCGCATCTGCAGCCGGTGCTGGATACTTTAGTCTACCTGAAACATGAAACCGATAGCTGGCTTGAAATTACCACGCTGCTGATCCCCGGTAAAAATGATTCGGATGAGGAAATCACGGCAATGTGCAAATGGATCAAAAAGGAACTCGGCCCCGAAGTACCGTTGCATTTTTCCGCGTTTCACCCGGACTACAAGATGCTGGATATTCCGCCGACACCGACAGCAACATTAATCCGCGCCAGGGAGATAGCGCTGAAACAGGGATTGCACTACGTCTATACCGGCAACGTGCACAATATTGAAGGCGATACCACCTTTTGCCCGCAATGCCATGCCACGCTGATCGAGCGTGACTGGTACCAGATCAATCGCTACCGGCTGACCAGAGACGGGCACTGCCCCGACTGCGGCCATGCTATCGCCGGCCGCTTTGAAGAGCATGCCGGAAACTTTGGACGCCACCGCATTCCCGTTTCAATTAACATGAGGAATACGCTTTAAGCTATTGTTTATTAATATATTTACCTTAACACCGTAGGGTGCAATAACCAACGGGCATTGCACCATGTTGTTAATCGAAACCGCCTATAACATTCGGCGCAATGCCTGGTGTTATTTCGCCCTACAACATTGTTTGAATTAACATAAGGAATATGCTGTATGATATTGTTTATTAAACTTTATGGTTTATGATAATTTGTTGAAATAAGACCCGGTGGTGGTTTTATTCCGCGATAAGAACACCGTAGGGCGCAATAACCAACGGGCATTGCGCCGGAAGCAACAGACGATTGATACTTCACCATACGGTGCAATGCCCGTTGGTTATTGCACCCTACGACATTTATTTAATGAAGATTACATGACTGAATTCACCTAAAATAACATCATGCGAAATACCATATCAATAAAGCGATTCATTGTCGGCTGCTTTGTGCCTCTGTTATTTTTATCTGTAGGCGTCGCCTATGCCGATAAATATACCAAGCAGCGCCAGCAAATGATTGCCGCCATACAGGACGATGTGCAGGATACCGCGAAGCAGATCAACAAAAATTCATTAAGCCAGGCGGTTATGCATACCATGATGACGGTGCCCCGGCATGAGTTTGTGCCGGAGTCTCAGCTTGACGCGGCATATGAAAACCGGCCCTTACCCATCGGCTATGGCCAGACCATTTCGCAGCCCTACATCGTCGCGCTGATGACCGACTTATTGCAGCCGCGGCCAGACCAACGTGTGCTGGAAATTGGCACGGGCTCGGGCTACCAGGCGGCGATACTGTCTAAACTGGTGGCGCAGGTTTACAGTATCGAGATCATTGAACCGCTGGGCAAAGCCTCTACCCAGCGGCTAACACGGCTGGGTTACGACAATATCGAAACCCGTATCGCTGATGGTTATGATGGCTGGCCGCAACATGCCCCCTATGACGGCATTATTGTCACCGCTGCCATCAGCCATATCCCGCCGCCGCTGGTGAAGCAGCTTAAAAACGGCGGGCGCATGGTGATCCCGGTCGGCACCCGCTTCCAGACACAGTACCTGACACTGGTAGAGAAGGACAACAATGGCGCAATTTCCACCAGGCAGATTCTACCGGTCATTTTTGTCCCGTTCACGGGCGGCCACTAAATGGATTTTCCATGGGTGCGTTTTAACCGGGTACATTTACCCCGGCAGAGGCAGCCCTCATCTCCGCCACTGCTGTCAATCTTTATCCTGTCTGCCACCGCGCTGTCCTATGAAGTCCTGCTGATAAGACTGTTTTCGATTATTCACTGGCACCATTTCGCCTTTATGGTCATCAGCATTGCCTTGCTGGGCTACGGCGCCAGCGGCAGTTTAATTACCGTGTTTCGTGAAAAGCTGCTGGCAAACTATAACACCGTGTTCGTTGCCAACATCCTGTTGTTTGGCATGACATCCATCAGCTGTTTTATTATTGTTCAGCAGTTGCCGTTCAACACCCTGGAAATACTGTGGGACAGCTCGCAGTGGCAGCGGCTGTTATTAAGCTATTTATTGCTCACGCTGCCCTTCTTCTTTGTTGCCAACGCATTCGCGCTCACCATGATGCGCTACCATCAACACATCCCGCTGTTGTATGGCGTCGATCTAATCGGCGCGGGTAGCGGCGCACTTTCGGTCATGGTTTTATTACAGATGTTTTCAGCAGAAACCACGCTGTCAATACTGGCTATTAGCGGCTTATCAGCAGGCGTGTTTGCGTTGTCAATGCTAAATTTCAGGCAAAAGAGAGTTACCGCTTCGCTGCTGTTACTGGCCGTGTTTGCCATATTATTGCTGCCGCAGCAATGGCTAAAACTGCAGCTGTCGGAATACAAGGGCCTGGCGCAAACACTGCTGATAAAAGATACCTCGTTACTCTTCTCCCACAGCTCCCCGGTTTCGCAAATCGATGTTGTCTCCAGTCCGCTGGTACCCTTTCGCTATGCGCCGGGTCTAAGTTTACAAAGCCCCGGCGGACCGCCAGAACAGCTCGCTGTATTCAGGGACGGGGACGAAATGAACGCGATTGATGCAGCCGAAGATATAAATTCCGGGGACAAAAGCACGCTCGAGTATTATGACTACATGACTTCTGCGCTGCCGTATCATGTGCACTCATCAGCGCAAACAGCCCCGAAAAACACACTGATCCTCAACTCAGCCACCGGATCACAGATACTCCAGGCCGCTTTGTATGACATTCCACACATCGATGCCGTTGAGCCGGACGAACAGCTCAGCCGGTTGATTACCGAGCAGTATGCAGATTACTTTGGCTGGCAAAACCTGCAGCACAAAACAACCATTCACACTATATCGCCGCGCGGATTTGCCGCGGCAGAAAAGCACTATGATATTGTCGTGTCAGGTCCATCCGGCGCATCCGCCGGCGGTGCGGCCGGCGTGCATGCACTGTCCGCGTCTTACGATTATACCGTTGAAGCCATCCAGTCCTACCTGAAACTCCTCGCCCCTGACGGACTGCTGAGTATCACGCTGTGGACCAGCACACCGGCACGCGACAACCTGAAGCTGCTTGCCACGGCGGTACGCGCAATGAAACTGAACGGGATTACCCGGCCAGAAAACAACATCGCATGGATACGAAGCTGGAATACCGCCACGCTGTTACTTAAAAACACCGCATTGACGGCTGCAGAAATTAGCAAGGTACGCGACTTCAGCCTGTCGCGCAGCTTTGACCTGGCCTGGCTGCCCGGGATCAGGCCAGATGAAGTCAACCGGTTTCAGCTTTTGCAGCAACCGGTTTTTTACCTGACCGCGCAATCGATCTTCAGTAACGCAAAATTACCGGATAATCAAAAAAGTTTCATTGACTCGTACAAGTACGACATACACCCCGCCACCGACAACAGGCCTTACTTTAACAATTTTTTTAAATGGTCCAGCCTGGAAGAATTCCTGTCTTTACCCGGACGCGCGGGCATATCCATGATAGGCGTAGGTTACCCAACCCTGCTCGTTACCCTGCTGCAGGCGGCGGTTGCTGCATTTGTGCTGATACTGCTGCCCCTGTTTTTTAAACGGGTGCAAACAGATAACTCCAGGGGCAGGCGCCGCAATATAATTTTTTACTTTTTTGCCATCGGCCTGGCATTTCTGTTTATTGAACTCGCCTTTATCCAGAAATTTACCCTGATACTCAGCCAGCCGCTGTATGCCGTTGCTGTCGCCTTATGCGCTTTCCTGATTTTCTCCGGTATGGGCAGCCTTTATGTTCAGCACAGGATAAGGACAGCCGCAGCAGCCACCGTCGCTGCCCTGTTGCGCCGTTCGGTGATGCTGATCGGCCTGATAACCGTGCTTTATATCATCGTGCTGCCGCTAATCAGCGGCACCATCATGGCCTTGCCTGAAGCCATGCGAATACTCTCCGCTTTCATTCTGGCTGCACCATTGGCATTTTTCATGGGTATGCCCTATTCGCTTGGCCTGGCCAGCGTGCAGCAAAGCACACCGGAACTTGTGCCCTGGGCCTGGGGCATCAACGGCTGCGCCTCGGTACTCAGCGCCATACTGGCGGTATTGCTGGCAATACATATCGGTTTTAACGGGGTAATGCTGTGTGCCGTAGCGCTATATATCATTGCATGGTTAAGCAATATAACGAATCAGGCAGCACCGTAGGGCGCAATAACCAAAGGGCATTGCGACGAACAATAAATAATCTGTTAAGTTTCATGCTGCAATGCGCTAAGCTTATTACACCCTACATACTAAATCGTACGAAATAATTTGTATTCAAGCACCGTAGGGCGCAATAACCAAAGGGCATTGCGCCGAGAACAATAAATAATCGGCACAAGCTTCATGGTGCAATGCGCTATGCTTATTGCACCCTACCTGGCTTTAAGTTACCAACAAATCTAATCCATTTACTAACTAACGACAAAGGACCAATAACAAATAACACAATAAAACTCTTTATCTCTGTAGTGAAATGTTTTTGAAACCATAAATATCCGTTATCATATTCACATGTCAAAACAGGTTAACATACGTTTTTACGAAGAACTTA
>JAJDNP010000079.1 GCA_022340645.1 Gammaproteobacteria bacterium
GCAGGCCACAACCCAGCCGTCCGGGCCGCAGACGAATAGCGGAACAGCCGCCGCTGGTAACTACCAGACAAATGGATATCCGCAGCAGGGCTATCCACAGCCGGGCTATCCACAGCCGGTCTATCCACAGCCGGTCTATCCACAGCCGGGCTATCCACAGCCGGGCTATCCACAGCCGGGCTATCCACAGCCGGGCTATCCACAGCCGGGCTATCCACAGCCGGGCTACCCGCAACCGGTCTATCCACAGCCGGGCTATCCGCAACAGGTCTATCCACAGCCGGTCTATCCACAGCCGGCCTATCCACAACAGGGTTATTCAACACAGGCGTACTCGCAGCCAAACGCATCAAGTGATGTACAGGGTATTACTGCCGCACCGGGAGATGCCAGCCTGCCAAATACAGCAGACGGCGCCAAGAAAAAACACAAGCTCAGTAAAACAAAAAAGCACGATTCGGGATTCAGTTTCCCGTTGGACAATAGTGGATCAGGCTTTAGTGTGCCGTGGAATAACCGAAAATCAAGCATTGGTGCGCCCTGGGACAAACAGGGAACAAGTTTCAGCGGTCCATGGGACAGCCATGGATCGGGTTTTAGCGCTCCATGGGATAGTGATAATAATAATTTCAGTTTTGGTCCATGGGGTGGTAATCGCCGCAGGTGAGGCGTAGTGCCTGTTTCGCCTGCATCTCTGCTGCGTTAGTTATATATTTTTAAGTTTTGCACGTAAGTATTCAATTTCGTCAATCAGGTCGACTGCCAGTGCCGCACCGGCAAGATTAACCCCCAGGTCACGTTGCAGGCGCTTTGCTTTTTGTACCCGTTTTATCGTTACCCCGCTGAAGCACCAGTGTGATTTCTCCACGCCACTGGGCTCTATCAGGCCTTCATCAACCAGTTCGATAATATATTCAGCTCTTACAGCACAGCTATCACATAACTGGCGCAAGGTCAGTCGGGTTTCATTTTCGATGATGTTGCCGCTGAGAATATCGGTTGTCTGCTTAACCATGTGTTATACCCCTAACTTCGCACGCGGATTAAATCTGAATGACTGTTGCATTTTTTCGTATGCAGCTTTTTCACTGTCGGTATTTGCCGGTGGTATAGCAACCTGCAGGATGACGTACAGGTCGCCAGCAGTATTATTGCTGGAACTTGCTGGAATTCCACGGCCTTTGAGCCGCATCTTGCTGCCATTGGCAGAACCCGGTTTTATCTTAAGGTCGACCAGGCCGCCGGGGGTCGGCGCCTTAATATTAGCACCGAGTGCGGCCTCCCACGGCGCAACGGGAAGATCGAGATAAACATCGCGTCCCTCCACGCGATAAATACTATGCGGGTTAAATTCGATTTCCAGGTATAAATCACCGGCTTTGCCCTGGCCAACGCCTGGATTGCCCTGGCCGCTGAGGCGAATGTGCTGGCCCTGTTTAATTCCTTTGGGGATGTTTACTTTGAGTACACGCTCCCTGGTCGTGACATGACCGCTGCTGTCAACGCCGGGCACCCGCAGGCTGATCGAACGCGTAGCACCATGCATTGCGTCCTCCAGATCAATCAGGATCTTGGCATGGTGATCGTCGCCTGCCTGGTGGAAACCATGCTGCTGAAAACCGCCCTGAGATCCCGCGCCCGCCTGCTGAAAGCCTCTGCCAAACAGCGATTCAAAGAAATCACTGAAGGTGCCCGCATCATCAGTAAAACCGTGGAATTGTGATCCGGCCCCGGTAAAACCACCGCCGCGGAATTCAAATCCGGCATCCCAGTCAGGCGGCGTATTGAAATCCTGGCCAGCCTTCCAGTTGCTTCCTAACTGGTCATAAGCCGCGCGTTTTTCCGGGTCCTTGAGCACCTCGTATGCTTCACCGACTTCCTTGAAGCGCTTTTCGGCATCCGGCTCCTTGCTTACGTCAGGGTGATACTTGCGTGCGAGCTTTCGGTAGGCGCGTTTTATCTCATCTTGCGAAGCACTGCGCTCGATCCCCATTGTTTGATAATAGTCTTTAAATTCCATCGATAGAGGATAAACGATTAATGTGTTATTGAAAATACTGTCATTGTTAAATGACAATCACCTTGGTAAATGCTTTGTTGATCATCCTGATTATTCTGGGGGCGATTATAGCGGATATCAATAGTATACCTGGATCCGGGTAAGTTCTTTTCAGGTTTGCAGGCAACGGTCTATGCTGCTGATATTGAATTAAATGCCTCATGCCAGGCGATTCTTCAATTCTCGTGATCACGGTACCGGTTTTAATATTTAGTCTACACTTTACATGACATAAACCGTATTGCTGCCTACAAATGACATAAAGCATTGTGAAAAGAATTCACACAACGTCAATCCGTTTTTATTTCATTTTCCTGTTCCTGATCTGGAGCCTGGTCATTGCGGTTCTGACATACTGGACGATTGAACATAATGCACAGCTAACTCACGAACTGGCTGAAAATCAGGCAAGGGCCAGTTTCAATAAGGATAAAGCCTTTCGTTTATGGCTAACCATGCACGGCCCGGTCTTTATACCGGTTAGTGAGGATTATCAACCCGATCCCTACCTTGAACATATTGAAGATCGTGATGTCAGGACGCCTTCAGGCACCCTGCTGACGATGATCAATCCTGCCAGGGTAGTACGCGAACTTGACAAGGAGTACGGTGAGTTAGTCGCTGTAGCGGGGCGTGTCACCAGTCTGACGCCACTTAATCCGCTCAACAAGCCGGACGAATGGGAAACAGCCGCACTGCTTCGGTTTGAACACGGTGCCAGGGAAATCATTGAATACACCGATATAAATGGTGAGCCCTATCTGCGCCTGATTGAAGCCCTGCCAATTAAAAAAGGCTGCCTGCAATGTCATCAGGCGTTGGCTGACAAAACCAATAATATTGGCGGCGCCGTTACCATCACACTGCCGATGAAGAATTTTCTTACCAGGCAGGCTGTGGAGAACAGGCGTGACGTGGAGTTTTTTGTCATAGCCTGGCTGGTTGGTGCTGTGGGGCTGCTTGTCGCCCTGTTTCATTTACAGCGTCAAATCCGGGAGAAGGAAAAGGTTGTTCAGTCCCTGGCAGCCAGCCAGTCACGTACAGCAGCGATACTGGAGTCGGCACTTGACTGTATTATAAGCATCAACTCCGATGGCATTATCGTAGAGATCAATCCGGCGACTGAAAAAACCTTTGGTTACCAGCGAAGCTCGATGATCGGGCGAGATCTCGCGGAACTCATCATTCCAGCCGAGTATCGAGAACTGCATCATGCAGGCCTGAAAAGAATACTGGCTACCGGTGAATCGAGCATTCTTAATACACGCATCGAAACTATGGCTCAGCATGCCAGTGGAGATCAATTTCCTGTTGAGGTGAGTATTACCCGGTTTGATGATGATAAAGAAACAATTTTCACTGCCTATCTGCGTGATTTGACAGAAGCGCATCAGTTGAGAGACAAGCTTACCTATCAGGCCAGTCATGATGCGCTCACCGGCCTGCTTAACAGGCGTGCATTTGAAAAGCATGTTAAGTATGTATTTAACAACGTCGATGAAAGCACGCAGCACTGCATGCTATACCTGGATCTTGATCAATTTAAGGTTGTCAACGATAGTTGCGGGCATGTTGCAGGTGATGAGCTGCTTCGGCAGATCAGCAATATTCTGCAAAAAGTAAAACGCGCCAGTGACACCCTGGCGCGCCTTGGCGGTGATGAATTCGGACTGTTACTGGAAGGCTGCCCGCTTGATAACGCCGAACAGATTGCTGCCGAGCTGATTAACGCTTTCCAGCAGTATCATTTTTACTGGGAAGACAGGGTATTTACAGTTGGCGTCAGCATCGGACTGGTTCCTGTACAGGGACGGTTTGCCGAGTTTTCCGAGTTATTGTCTGCTGCTGATGCTGCCTGTTATCAAGCAAAGGAGGAAGGCCGGAATCGTTTCCACATTTTCACCCATGATGATGAAGAGTTATCGAACCGAATCGGTGAGATGGGCTGGGTGTCCCGCATTCAGGAAGCCATTAACGAAGACCGCCTGCTGCTATACAAACAGACAATCCAGCCAGTCGGTGAAGCAGGTAAAACAGACAAGCTGCATTACGAAGTCCTGTTGCGAATGCAGCAGCCTGACGGCAGCATTATAGGTCCTGATAAATTTATTCCGGCGGCGGAACGCTATAATCTGATGCTGTCAGTGGACAAATGGGTGATTAATAAAGTGTTTTTCTGGTTGTCGAAACTGGGGGACAAGCTGGAGCAGATAAATCTTTGCAGTATTAATTTGTCCGGTGCCTCGATCACAGATAGTTCTTTAGCTCCCTATATACAGAGTAAAATACAGAAATATAAGATACCGCCCAGGGTTATCTGTTTTGAAATTACCGAAACGGCTGCTATAACCAACCTGGTTAAGGCCACCGGCTTTCTCGATGAACTGCATAAACTGGGCTGTATGTTCGCGCTGGATGACTTTGGCAGCGGCGTGTCCTCTTATGGTTATCTGAAGAATCTGCCGGTTGACTACCTCAAGTTTGATGGCGAATTCATCAGGGATATCGCCTCAAACCCTATCAATCTCGCTATGGTTAAGTCGATAAATGAGATTGGCCACATGATGGGCAAGAAGACGATTGCAGAATATGTCGAAGACCAGCAAACACTTGACCTGCTCAACAAGATAGGCGTTGATTTTGCACAGGGATATTTCTTCTCAAAACCTGAAGCTGTGGAACGGCCGTTTCATGCCTGATTATTTACATTCGCCGGTATTTTTCTTATGCTTACATGACGTTAGTCAATATTTTTACCTTCGATATCTGTAATTCTGGAGATGTATTTTTTGGCGATATGAAATGTGATTGATGCCGGATTTCGGGCCGTTAACCTGGCGCCTGGTTCCGAATTGTGCCCCTGTATCGAGCATTATGCACTGGCGTGATTATTACTGAATATTGTACAGGTAAAAACAATCTACGGGAAAATGAAATGATTACTATTGATGAATTTATGACGCCAGAGCCCATCACGATGCGTGAGACCGACACAATTAATGATGCCAGGAAGGTGATGACCGAGAAGCATATACGTCATATCCCGATTACGGATAACGCTAAACATTTGCTAGGACTGGTTACGCAAAGAGATATTCTTGCGGCGACAGTGCCCGATCACCAGGTGAGTGAGGCTAACTTAAATAAAAACCTGTCTGAAATAATGATACGGGAGGTGAGCACCATCCACCAAACAGACTCTTTGCGCCAGGCCGCCATCTATCTGCAATCACATAAATACGGCTGCCTGCCAGTGTTATCTGATGATCGCGTTATTGGCATAATTACTGACAGTGACTTTATAGACATCGCCATCAATTTGCTCGAACAGGTCGAGTTATCGGAAGAAGAAACCGCAATGGATGACAGAATGGATGATTTTGATATGCCTGAAGTTGAGGAATATCTGTAAAATTGCGATGCCGGCGTAAATAGAATCAGACGTCATTAATTAGTTGTTGTATAATACGCCGGCAAATTCTGGTAGCCAGTTTTATTCTCGGGTTACAATAATCAAATATTGGGGAATCGTCTAGCGGCAGGACTACGGACTCTGACTCCGTCAACCTAGGTTCAAATCCTAGTTCCCCAGCCAGATAAAACAAAAGCTTAGCGAAACCGCTGGGCTTTTTTTTTATGGGACACTGGCGGGACATTTTGAAACTGGGTGGTTGCTTAATTTTATTGCTTGATCTTATTTCAATATTTGGATACCTGTTATTTGCCATACTTCATCCTGGTGAGGTTTTAGCTGGCAGTAATATTCGCGTTAAAGATAGGATAAAAGTGAGAGTTGCTCCAGATAACGGACATTACTGGTCGTTTCCTATCAGGCTGAAGTGCAACAGGAACGGACAGTGAATGTTTTCAGTTGAACTTACGTTGTCGACCCTTGATGCCCGTTGGTGGAAAAGAAAAAACTTTTAGATTCTTCCGCAAATGAACGCGAATAAACGCAAATATTTAAAAGCAAAAAATAGATTATC
>JAJDNP010000081.1 GCA_022340645.1 Gammaproteobacteria bacterium
ATCAATCTTAGCCTTAGCGGGTTGACAACGTCACAGGCGTCATTTTTCACCCAGGCTCAATCTTTTTGGGAAAGTGTACTGATTGGCTACAAACCAGGTATCAACATACCCGGTATTACAATCAATGCCGCAGGCGCGGCGATTGATGGGGTTGGTGGCACGCTGGGACAGGCGGGCCCTGCCTTTGTCACCAATCAGGGTGGCTTTACTTTGACTACAGAGGGTAATATGACCTTCGATAGTGCTGACCTGGCCAATCTTGAAACTAACGGTTCTCTGGAAGACGTCATCCTGCATGAGATGGCTCACGTGCTTGGCTTTGGCACGCTGTGGACTGCAAATAGCGTTTATGTAAATGGGTCAGGACAATATACCGGCACAAACGGACTGGCTATGTGGCAAACTGAGTTCAACCAGCCGGGCGCCACCTTTGTTCCTGTTGAACTTGGCGGTAGTGCTGGCACCGCCAATGGGCACTGGGATGAAAATAACGGTGGCGCTGGTTTGACAGGCGTTACCGACGGTAGTGGTAACGATATGCGCAATGAACTCATGACCGGATGGCTAAATACTCCTGCCTTCATCAGCAACACTACTAAAATGTCATTCATGGATATCGGTTACGATGTTGCAATTGTACCGCTGCCCGCAGCCATGTGGTTGTTTGCATCAGGATCCGGCGTGTTTTTCGGTATTGCCTTCAGAAGGAGTCAAAGCCCTGGGTAGACCTTGCTCAACCAGGTAAACGGGGTATTTGGATGCATCAGTCGCAAACTGATCGGGGTATAACCACGATACTGTATCACTGCTGTCTCGTTAACTTTATTTTTATTGCCTGCGGATATAGATACAGCTGATATTATCAGCATTAATCACAATAGAGACATGGATCAGTCAACCCACCAATGAGATGCCGTGAAACCATCCATGGTGGCTCAACACCCGCATCCATGCGGGTGATGGTCATTGGTGGATATGCCCAATTCATGTTTCTAATAGTTAACGGGTCAGCAGTGAAGCTGAATATTTAATTTCTTCATTCATGAAACGCCCTGCGAAGACCGTGAGCTGACGTATCATGGCGCAGATTTACATCACAACAATCACGCGGACCGCATCCAGGCGTATATTAGCGCCTTCGATAACCTCGGTCAGCATGGATAAATGTTTTTCAAAATAATTAATTTCTTCCTCACGTATATTTGGGTTCACCCTGGACAGGGCCTTTAACCTGTTGACTTCCCGGGACAGTGTTTCTTCAGCGTGCTGCCGGGCCTGTTGCAGGATATTCACGGATTTTAATTCTGCATATTTCTCACTGCGCTGTAACATGGCTTTAAGTATCTTTTTCTTTGCCTTAACAATTTTAATCGCCACAGCCGTGTCTACAAACTGACGGGTCTGGTTGATCATTGAGTGTGACAGTTTTGTGTGATGGTCGGCACCGCGTTCATCGCAGACCACGCGAATCATGGTTGGCGGCAGGTAGCGATTACTCTGTATTTCCTCCATAGGCGCGCTTTCCAGGGAAAACAGGCATTCCAGTAAAACACTGCCTGGCCTGACGCCACTGTATTTGGCAGCGGTTACGGAAGTATTTCCCATTTCATTGCTGAGTACCATATCAATAACACTATTCGTCAGCGGGTGTTCCCAGGTAATGTAATGCGTGTCTTCGAAACCAAGCGCTACATCGCGATCATAGGTAATCGTCATGCCATCTTCAGCCAGGCCGGGAAACTGATTGATCATATGATCAGTCGGTTTGATAATAAAACAGCCGGCACTGTGCAGGTCGTTGTCTATGCCAAAACAGTCATAAGCGCTTTCCATGTATTCAGCCAGTTGCGATGTGTCATCTTCAGTTTGCGCTCTCTGTTTTATATCCTGAGCAATAGCAGGCCGGCAGGAATTATATTCCAGCAAACGGTCACGCCCTCGCTGTAAAGATTTACTTAATTCAAGGTAGAGTGATTTTGAATGCGCGATTAAGGCATTTAATGAATCTATGTTTTTATGATCCTGTTGTGATTCCTGTAAAACCTGGTGCAATTCGTGATGAACCCGTTTATAAACAGAATGTCCGGCTGGGCAGGTATGCTCAAATGCCTTCAGCGCTTCCTGATACCAGTGAAAACAAACCGCCTGTGCGCCGTTTTCCAGGTAAGGTACATGAATGCTTATCGTGCTGGTCTGGCCGATTCTGTCCAGCCGGCCAATGCGCTGTTCCAGCAAATCCGGGTTGATCGGCAGATCGAATAGCACCAGGTGATGTGCAAACTGAAAATTACGGCCCTCACTGCCGATTTCTGAACATACCAGAATCTGGCTGCCGGTTTCGGTATCAGCAAAAAAAGCCGCGGCCCTGTCACGCTCGACGATACTCAAGCCTTCGTGGAAAGCCGTGGCGTGCAGGCCGGTCTGTGTTTTAAAGTACTGAGTAACGTCCAGTGCGGTGTTAGCATTGGCTGCAATCACCAGAATCTTTTGAGGATGTAACTCAGCGCACTTTTTGCTTAGCCAGGGGACACGCGGATCAAACTGCGTCCAGTGTTCCGTGTGATCCGTTCGCTGATAGGGTACTTCGGGCGTTAATAATTCATCTATTGCAGTGATTTTCAACGTAGTATACTGCACAGGCTGCAGCAAAGGATAAGCATAAAGTTCCCTGTCCGGAAAACCTTTGACAGCGGCACGGGTATTCCTGAACAACACCCGGCCGGTGCCATGACGGTCAAGCAGATGTTCAACCAGCTTCGTACGGGCCTGCTGGATCACTGCTGCATCCTGGCCGGTGTCATCGTTAATCAAATCAAATAAAGATAAATTGTCGCCTTCATTGAACGTCGCTTTAATTAACGCAATGTCACCTGCACTAAGTGATTTATTGTTTAACAGGTCTTCAATAACCTGGGCGTAAGGTTCGTAGTTTTCCTCTTCATCGATAAATTGCTGAAAGTCAGGAAAACGATCCGGGTCAAGCAGACGTAATCTTGCAAAATGACTTTCCTTGCCTAACTGTTCAGGTGTAGCGGTGAGTAATAAAACACCGCTGGTGTGACGGCTTAGCTGCTCAACCAGCCTGTATTCGTTACTGGGTTCTTCTGCTGACCATTCTAGATGATGCGCTTCATCTACTACCATCAAGTCCCACTCACCCATGATACACTGCTCGCTAATAATGGGATTGCCGACCAGAAAATCAATACTGCACAGGACGAGCTGTTCGGACAGGAAAATATTCTCGAAATTATTTTCATTGAGTAAATCATCGCAGCGGTTTTGATCAAAAATCCTGAAGTGCAGATTAAACCGGCGCAGCATTTCCACCAGCCACTGGTGCAGCAGTGATTCGGGTACAACGATTAATACACGCTTTGCGAGTTCGGTTAATATCTGGTGATGTAAAATTAACCCGGCTTCGATGGTTTTTCCCAGGCCGACTTCATCGGCCAGCAGCACACGCGGTGCATAACGGTTGGCGACTTCATGCGCGATGTACAATTGATGGGGGATCAGGCTGGTACGGCTGCCAGTCAAACCATACAAATCCGACCTTGCTAATCGATTTTTGTGAAACAGGGTCTGGAAGCGCAATTCAAACCAGTTGTTTTTATCGATCTGGCCATTAAATAAGCGCTCGGAAGGGCGGTTCAACCTGGTAAAGTTGTCCAGTTCCGCCTCATCTATCTGGTGATGATTTCCCTCGCTGTCATAGCCTGAATAAGTAGCAAGGCCATGATTTTCAGTAACTTCTTTTACTTTAACTGTTATGCCGTTATGACTGCTAATATTATCGCCAACCGAGAATATGACTCGGGTAAGCGGTGCGCTCTGTCTTGCGTAGGTACGGGTGTCACCGCTTGCCATAAACAGCACGGTAACCGTACGCTGTTCAACTGTTAAAATGGTACCCAGGCCCATTTGCAGCTCGGCATCGCTGATGCAACGCTGACCGGGGATAAATTCAGCCATGATTGATGCTTGTAATTCAATTTTATTGATTGTCGATATTTTATGTCAGACATGGAAGCAAGTAAAAGGGGAAGTAACTAATGTCACTGCCTACAGCGCAAAAGGCTGATAAATGTATTAAACGGCTGATCAGGTCATATCTTAATCGTTAGCAGATAATTCAGCGTCACATGGATACCGGCCTTTAAACATGCTAGTCACAATATGGGTAAAACTGCAGCAATCACTTATAAATAAATACGTCAGGAAATCATTCCTTACTCATTATTTACCTGATAATCAGCAGAGCACCGCTAATATTACAAGGTGAGGCTGCTGCAATGGCAGTTCAACAGGATGATATGACTGATGATCTTACTATCAGCTTAAGAATTTAAATATCGATTGAATTAAATATTAGAGTTTATTAACATGGACATATTCTATTTATTATCAGCATCTGCTCTTTGAATACTATGGCTACAGAAAAATCTGAAAATCAAAAAAAGATTACACCCTTGTCATTTATAGGCAGCATCATTGCCGCCTGGTTTGGTGTGCAGAGTAAAGCCAACAGGGAGCGTGATTTTGAACACGGCAAGTTTCACCATTTTGTTATTGGTGGGATTATTTTTGCAGTCCTGTTTATCCTGCTGGTTGTTGGAATTGTCAAAGTTGTTATGCATTACGCAGGTGCATAATCGGCTTTTAATACTCAGCCACAGGCAGGTAAAATTTTTTTAATGGGGACAACTTGCTTGCAGGGGGCATCAAATCCAGCCAACTATTTACATCATTATCTGCATCCTGCCTGTAGATAATATCTTGCCCTGACAATTGCCATCCACGGCGACTCCCGAAGTTCATGGGTCACACCAAAACTACCTTTGTAGTTATTAACCCGGCAACAATATATATCGCATTCAGGCGGAGTATGCCTGTTTACGGCAAGGCATCAGCGCGCCGTGGTAGCCATTCTACAGCAAGTGCTGATAACGCTGTCCGTGGACAGGCATACTCCGGCCTTTCTTGTTCGATATCAAAAGGTTAGGGGTTACAAGAAAATGCCAGCTTTGCGTTGCAGCTTTTGCCAATGGAATAACCATTACCTGCAAGCCGCGCCTTGATCCGGCATTTTCTTGTAACCCTGAATGCGATATATTATCGCCGGGTTAATAATAGTATATCGACAAGAAGGGGACATGATAAATAAAAAGGAATTGCTATAGAATGTTGGCAGACTGATGTTCGACAGTTAAATGATGCAAGCTTTCAAGTAGCACAAAACTTGCCAGCGGGTTGATTTGTGCCCACGAAGTTGATTGGCTAATGCTATATGCTGCACGGGCAGGCGAGTGTTGCACCGTTGACTTGGATTAGAAAGGATGTATATACTTAATTACTCACCTAAATGATATATATCAATATATAAATAAATCAGGAAGGTATAATTATTTTTAGCAAAAAATGTTAATGGAAGGTATAAATTAACATTATGTTTATTTTACTGAGGAAGCACAAATGAGACGCTTATATTTTCTGGTACCTGACATTGATCATGCTCGCAAAATCGTGGATGAACTATTACTAGTACGAGTCAACGAAAGTAATATCCATGTGATTGCCAGGGAAGATACTCCGCTTGAAGATTTGCCAGAGGCTGGACTTTCCCAGAAAAGCGACCTAATTCCCGCATTGGAGAGAGGGCTTACTCTGGGAGGAATAACTGGTGCATTGGTTGGTCTGGTCGCCGTTACAATACCACCTGCAGGCCTGGTACTTGGCGGTGGAGCTGTTCTTGCCAGTACTCTCACCGGTGCAGGTTTTGGTGCCTGGATGGCGACCATGATCGGGGTAGACGTACCTAATACCCGGTTAGTCGCGTTTGAGGATGCGATACAACAGGGCGCAGTGCTGATGATGGTTGATGTGGCGAAAGACCGTGTCGATGAAATTGATGATCTTGTAAAAAAACACCATCCGGAAGCAGAGCTTAAAGGTGCTGAGCCTTCCATTCCTGAATTCCCTTAGGCAAAATGTATATATATATAAGATTTATCACTAGCTGTCCCGTTAACTTTTCCGGAATGACTGTAAGCCTCTGTTCTGTAGGTAAGTGTCTGTACATGTAGCATCCGAGACATGAACTGGAAGCTATCACCTGAGACACGCTGTCCAAAAAGATAAAAACATGGCATCCCTGTACGCTCGAATGCCGCATCCATGCGGCATACGGTCTCATGCGATAGCTTCAAGTTCATTCCTCTAACACTTAACGGGACAGCATGGTGCGGGTTAGTACATTTACAAATTCCACAGCGCCAGTGCGCTGACCACCACCAGCATGGCGCCAATGATCTGTTTGAACACAACATCATTGCGCAAAATCATCTCGTGTGTTTTCAAGCCGATAATATGGCCTATGGCAGCAACGGGTAATAGTGCAATGGCAGCTGGAATATTCAGACTAACGCCCAGGCTTGCAAATGCCGTCATTTTTATCGTGACCAGAATAAACCAGAGAACGAACAGTGTATTCCGCAGCTGGGACTGTATAACATTGCGCGCATATACTGCAACCATTAAGGGCGCGCCGGTTAATGAAGTACCTGCAATATAGCCGCCGAAAATCAGTAAAAATTTATCCAGTATTTTGCTGTCACTGTGAATGCGCCTGTTGAATAACCACAACAAACCATATAATAACGTGATACTGTAGATGAATGTGAGTATCCATAAGTTGGGTAAATTCAATAATCCTAATACACCGATCAATGTTGCCGGAACGATGTATATCAGGGAGGACTTGAGGTAGGCCCAGTCAACATTATTCATACGTGTGCGCAAGGTTAATGCTGAAAAAAACAGCAAATGCGTACCTATGATAGGTATCCAGTAAACCGGCTGATTGTAAACCAGCAACATAAAGGGCAGACCCAGAGCCGCACCGCCAAAGCCGAGACCACTGCGGACAAATCCGGCCCACATGAATAAAATGCCAGTGTATACAAAGTCGAGAACAGAAAAGTCTGGAAACATATAGACTTACCTACGGCTTCCTGATGTATCGATAATTAATGGGCAGTTCGGGAATAATGTGTTCTCGCAAAGACGCACTAAAATGCCGGAGCATTTTGAACGCACGCAGTGCGACCCGCAGGGTATCGCGCAGGATTGCACGATGTAACGTTCGCATAGATAATTTCTGTTATTTAATATGGAAATTGGAATACCGTCGGGTCAGTATTAATCAGAACTGGCAGGGCTATAATCGAAGTCCCGAGATATAAGAAACTACATTTCCTGGCGAGCTTTGTGTCTTTGCGAGAGTAAGAAAACATAGCCAGTTATTTAATGATTCTTAATATGAGTCCTGGTTAATTTGAATACCACGGGGCTTAATAATATTAATGCAATCAGGTTTGGTATTGCCATCAATGCATTCAGCGTGTCCGCTACCAGCCAGATAAAATCGAGGTTTGCTGTGGCGCCGACTGGTACAGCCAGCACCCACAATACCCTGAAAGGTGTTATAGCTTTTACACCGAGTAGATATTCAACGCATTTTTCACTATAAAAGCTCCAGCCAAGAATGGTGGTAAAGGCAAAAACACTCAAGCCAATTGCTACAATATAACTGCCCGCACCAGGCAGGGCGGTCTCAAATGCGGCTGATGATAAACTTGCTCCATTTTCACCCGTTGCCCAGGCGCCCGTCGAAATAATCACCAGGCCGGTGATGGTACAGATAATAATCGTATCGATAAATGTTCCCAGCATGGCGATATGTCCCTGTTGAACAGGGCTGCTGGTACCGGCAGCGGCATGTGCAATTGGTGCGCTGCCAAGACCG
>JAJDNP010000086.1 GCA_022340645.1 Gammaproteobacteria bacterium
TTTCGATATAAATTCACTGGATGACAGCATTGGTGTTTCCGGTCTGAATGATATATCCATGGCTATGGGCTGGGATTTCGAGCTGAATGCCAATCAGACAGCAACAATTAACCTGTTGCTGGGTACTGATCGTCCAGATGGCTTCTACCTGAAACAGAAGAATATGGTTGGCGGCAACGGGCCAGAGAATTTTTATAGCAATTACGATTTGTATTTATCCAGTACAATCAGTGTCGTGCCGGAACCCTCTATACTCTTACTTATGGGCATAGGCCTGGTAGGTATGGTGGCTAACCGCCGTAGAGCATAAGGAGCTGTTATTAAAGAAACTTCGAGAGGTGTTTAACTTTAACTAGAGGTAATCCTGCACCACCCATCCCCCCGGGTGGTGCAGGTTTTTTTTGTAACATTAGAAGTAGGTGCACGTTTAGCCTGTTATACCTCACGTGCTTGTTGCCATTTCATAAGAGCAATTCCCTGTTTCCGGGATAGTGAAAAGAGTTACATTATGTTTTTTTACCCTGCAGCAATGTCCAGTCTTCTGCATACACGGGTTTATCCATCGTAAAAAATTCACTGTAGGCATCACGCACAGGTTCTGCCTGTTCTTTAAGGATTCCAGATAATACAATATCACCACCTGACTTTACGTAACTTGCAAGAACCGGCGCCAGTTCTACAAGCGGTCCGCTAAGAATGTTTGCAACAACGATATCATACTGTGGTTTTAAACCGAGAGCAGCATGATGCTCGTTAAAGTCATTGGGCAGCCAGGTATTGATGTAATCGTTTACCTGATTGGTTTTGGCATTGTTTTGGGTGGCGATTAATGCCTGTGGGTCAATGTCAACAGCATCCGCATGTTTGATGCCAAGCATGCAGGCGGCAATTGCCAGGATACCAGAGCCGCAGCCGTAATCCAGCAGTGTTTGCTGTTTGTTTTCCTGTGCCGGAATGTGTTGATCCAGCCAGCGTAAACATAGCGATGTTGTTGGGTGGGTACCGGTACCGAATGCCAGACCCGGGTCGAGTCGAAGGTTGATTGCGGCTGGATCCGGTGGTTCGAGATGCAGTGGACACACCCACAGGCGTTTTCCAAACCGCATCGCCTGGTAATGATCCATCCAGGCGCGAGCCCAGTTCCGATCTTCCAGTATTTCAGTTTTGCAGCTGTAATTTATCTCACCCAGATTTTGCTCTATTAACCCAAGTATATGTTGCTGGTTAGCATCGAGACTGAATAAACCGGTAACTATTACTGTATTCCAGACTGGAATCTCATCGGGTGCTGGCTCAAGAATGGGCTGGTTGGCGCCATCGGTCAGGGTTACCGTCTGCGCCCCGGCTGAAAACAGGCAGTCTTCAGCAAGTTCGGCATTGTCTTTTGTCGTATGAATCGCGATTTGTAACCAGCTCATAACGGTTCAGTCTTGGTTTTATTGTGGAAATTTATCTTTAGTCGTTGTAGCCTAACCTATAGTTTGTCGCAGGTTGAACAGATTTAAGATTAAATACACTTTTCTGTTTAAAATCTGGCAAGTTTTTAGATTAAATTCAAACCGGTGGAGTCCATTATGGATAAACAGGCGTATCAAAATGCTATGAATGCACTTAAGGCTAAGGATTACAGGGCTGCGGAACGTGCATTTAAGGATATGCTCGATTCTACCGAAGAAACACCGGGGCAGGAAAATAATGGGCCGTATAATATTGTGCAATCCTATTACGGCCTGGCACAGGTGCTTAATGCCAATGAAAATGGCCTGTTACTGTGCCGCGATGCGGCGAGCAAGGAGATGGTTGAAGGCGACGTGTTTTTAAATCTGGCCTGCGCCGAACTGGAAAGCAATAACCGAAAGCGCGCCATCGAAGCTATTCAGCATGGTATGAAGATCGATGAGAATAACGCCAGGTTAAAGCGCGCCTGCGCCATGCTGGATTGCCGCAGAAAATGCTGTCTTGGTTTTTTATCCCGCGAACATAAACTTAACCGGTTTTTAGGTCGCCTGAAGCGCCGCTCCCATTCCGGACAGGTGCTGACGGTGCATAGCCTGCTTTATTAAAAAGCAACACATTCCACTGGCCCGGATATTTTTCCAAAAAACTGCATAGCGTTGCCAGGTACCTCTTGTACTTTTCTAATATACCGCAATTTCTTATGATTATCATCATGTTAAGTTATATTTGCAGCGTTCCTATGAAATATCCGGGCTAGTTGGCTGATGCTTTACCGAGCTGATAAGCCTGCACCAGCGCTTTTTTTAATTCGCCGTGTTGCTGCAGGTCATCTATTGACAGGTTTTGTTTCGCGATTTCCTGCAGTTTTTCTAAAACACTGTTTTCGGACCAGGCAGCCTCAAATGCGTCGATATCGAGAAAGCCGTCAGTGACATAATCTGCGACCAGTCCGCTGGCCTGGCTGACCATAATCGTTTCTGCCTGCATTATTTCGTACTCGTAGGAATACGGGCTTAGATTTATCTCCCTGGCTAACAATGGATATAAGTCGGGTAGCTTGCCAGAGGAACGCAAATACTGGTCAAGCTCGAGCTCGAGAGAGGAACTGATTTTATTTCCCCTAAAATAAAACTCGACGGATGCGGTGATGTGGTTGCCCATATGTTACCCAGGATGATTTTTTAACGCAGAAGAAAAAGAAATTTTATCCGCAAATGAATGCAAATAGACGCAAATTTTTAAAACCATAAAAAAGTTTTAATTTGCATCTATTTGCATTCATTTGCGGACTAATAGTTTTTAAGTCTTTTTAAGATGTTAAAGCCGTAAACAACAGTGGCAGTTTTTCCGGGAGTTTTTCTACGTGATCGATCACGGTGTAGCCGCCGGGGCCGAAGATGTCCTGGATGTAGTCATCGGCTTTTTTGTCCAGGCTGATACAGTAGCTGAACATGCCTCTGGATGAGATTTCATCGATCGCTTTTTTTGTGTCACTGATCAGGTATTTCTCGTCTTCAACATCAATGTCCGAGGGTTCACCGTCGGTGAGTATCAGCATCAGTTTTTTATCGGCCTTCTGTGCCTCGAGATAGTGAGATGCATGGCGGATTGCGCCACCCATGCGCGTGGAGAAACCGGCATCCATTGCCGCAAGCCGGGCTTTTACTCTGTCGTCAAGCTGTTCGCTATATCCTTTAAGGTGATAGTAGCGGACATTATGACGGGTGTCGGAATGAAAGCCCGCGATGGCGTATTTGTCACCCAGCTGCTCGATGGTCCACGCCAGCAGTGAGACGGCTTCCTGGCTGAGCTGTAATATGCTTTGCGCCGAGCCTTGCGGAATGTCGTTTAGCGAGGCGGAAAGATCGAGCAGCAGCATCACGGCGATGTCGCGGCCATCATGTTTGTGGCTCATATTGATGCGCGGATCGGGCTGTGCGCCGCACTTGTAATCGATCAGAGATCGAATAGCGATATCCAGGTCCAGTTCGCTGCCTTCTTCCTGGTAACGCACGCGAACAAACTGCTGCGGTTTGAGCAGGTCGAGAATATGTTTTAGCTGCTTGGCCAGTACTTTGTGCTTTTCCAGTATTTCATCGATATCACTGGCATTGGCTGAAGGATGGATGGATTCGTACAAACTAACCCAGTCCGGTTTATAAGTAGAGGTATGGTAATCCCACTCTGGATAATGCCGGGGTGGCAAACCCTCGTGTTCCAGTTCTTCCGCTTTGGCATCGCGGTGGTCTTCAAAGGCTTCTTCTTCATCACCTTGCTCGATGAATTTCCACATGTGGCGGTTATCGTCACGGTAATCCACCTCGGTATTTTCGAAGCGGATATGCGGTGACTGGTCACTTTGCAGACGCGTGCGTGCTATAAACAGCACGGCCAGGTCCGCCATCTCTTTGATGCCTGACTCACCATTTTCCAGGGCTATATGGAAACGTTCGACAAAATCCAGGATGTGCTCGTTTTTATATCCATGATCCTTGTCCAGGATAGCGCGAGATAACATGGCAAGGCGATGTCGTATGCAGGATTCTTTTTCAGGATCACAGTCATCTTCGACAGGTTTGGGATGTAACGCCAGCAGGAGTTTGCGAAGGCCGGGATATTCTTTCATCATCAGGTATTCGACGCGTGAATCTTCCAGATGCTCGATGGCGAGGCGCTGGAACGGGCTTAAATTATCGGCGATAATGGCGCTGGTCCAGCGGCGATGTGCGGCGATATGTGCAATGGTGACGCGGTAACGGTCGAGGCCGGAGACGCCATTCCTGTCATCATAGACATCGGGGATACGTATGCCCAGTTTGTCGTAATAGGGAACCGGTTTACGCAGCTCATCGAATCCCTGCGAATATGGTACGAAATATGATTCATCTTCCCACATACTGCGCAAATACATATCCAGTTTGCGTTCAATATCCATGTACAGGGTGCCGTGACGCTCGCGCTGCAACATTGCCTTGCTGTCCGCTGACTGCAGGCCGAAATAATCCTTCTGCCGTTCCGGGTGATTGCTGTAATTACGTGTACCGTATTCGATCCAGTTTTTCAGTCCTTCCAGTGATAGCTGGTTTAACAGGAAAGGTATATGGTTTAACAGCACCGGAAAACCCTGGCTGGAATGGGTTTTATGGTGGCCGTGTACAGAAGTCGTGGTGGTGTCCATCATTTCAAACAGGATATCGAGAAAATGACGCATCTGCTCCAGCGTACCTAATCGGCGTGAGGCCTCGGGCAGGCATTGCATAAACGGTAGAATGGCCTTACCGTTCGGGGTACGTGACATGTCCCAGACAGACTTTGAGATTATTTCCAGGATTGGTTCACCGAGCCGGTTCGCCATTTCCGGCATTTCTTCCAGATAGATGGAAACCGGCTCCCAGCCGCGGCCAATCATGCAGATAAGAGATGCACCGGACAGATATTGATCGACGCCACGATTGGTCAGATTACGCAACGCATCCTGAACGTAGTCTTCGAAACATTCTTCAATCTGCCCGAAACTGCATTTCAGTTTATCGCGGTAGGCTTGTAATTCGGCTTCTTGCATGATGACTTATGTTGAGCAGTGATGTAAAGAAAAGAGCTTTTGGTCCGCAAATGAACGCGAATAAAAAAAACAATGAAAAGCTTTTATTTGCGTTTTTTGCGTTCATTTGCGGAAAAATATCTTTAGTCTTTAGCCAAAAATGCTGTCGATAGAATGATCCAGCGTACTGCGTATATCGGCATCATCCGTTATCGGACGCACCAGCGCCATGCGGCAGGCTCTTTTCGCTTCGATGCCCTTGTTCATCAAGGTTGCCGCGTAGACCAGCAGGCGTGTTGAAATGCCTTCGTCCAGGCCATGGCCTTTCAGGTTGCGTGCGGTATGGGCAACTTTCACCAGCCTGGCGGCGGTGTCAGCATCCGTTCCCGATTCTTTTTCAACAATGGAGGTTTCGGTTTTTGCATCCGGATAATCGAATTCCAGGGCATTGAAACGTTGCTTGGTTGACTGTTTCAGGTCTTTCATCAGGCTCTGGTAACCGGGGTTATATGAAATCACCAGCTGGAAATCTTCATGGGCATCGATCAGTTCTCCTTTTTTGTCCAGCGGCAGCTGGCGGCGATGGTCGGTGAGCGGATGGATAACCACGGTTGTGTCCTGGCGTGCTTCCACGATTTCATCAAGATAACAGATAGCACCGATGCGGGCAGCAATGGTTAACGGGCCATCCAGCCAGCGTGTACCATTGGCATCAAGCAGATATCGACCGACCAGGTCTGAAGCCGTCATGTCCTCATTACAGGCAACAGTGATCAGCGGTTTCCCGAGTTTCCAGGCCATGTGCTCAACGAAGCGGGATTTGCCGCAACCCGTTGGACCCTTGATCATTACCGGCAGGCGTGCCTCGTAAGCGGCCGTATAACACTCGATTTCATCTTCGTGGGGCTGATAATAAGGTTCTTCGCTTATCCGGTACTGTTCAATATCTATATCAGTCATGGCATATATTCCTGAAAATCTTTTTCCGCAAATAAACGCGAATTAAAAAACAATATAGTTTTCAACCCATATACATTTGCGTTCATTAGCGTAAGAATGTTCTTTATTTTAGTGAAAAAAAAACCCCCACCGTGGTGGTGAGGGTTGTTTTTATTACCGAAGCATTCAGTCTTACTTGTGAACGCCAAGTTTTTCTCTCCAGCCTGGGTACAATGCATCAGCATCGTGCTCAAACGATTCGAATGCGCGAGCAAATTCTTTGTGTTCTTTCGCGTATTCGATCGGGTCAGCACCCTGTTTCCAGCAATCGTATGCCTGGTGCAGAGATTTCGCACCAGCGGCTGGGCTGTCAATGTGACCGTAAGCGCCGCCACCAGAAGTATTGATCACGTTACCGTGGCCCAGGTTTTCGAAGAAGCCGGGCAGACGCAATGCGTTCATACCGCCAGAGATGATTGGAGTCGTTGGTTTCATGCCGTACCATTTCTGATAGTAAACAGGTCCCTGACACTCATCACGTTCGATCATGTATGCGATGATCTTGTCATCATGAGAACCTTCCATCTTGCCGTAACCCATCGTACCAACGTGGATACCGGAAGCTCCCATCAGGCGTGACATCTTGGCCAGGATGTAGGCAGTGTAACCGCGCTTGGAAGATGGAGAAGTCACTGCGCCATGACCAGCACGATGGTAGTGCAGGTACTGGTTAGGGTAGTTGCGGCGTGCAGTTGTTACCATGCCCGGGCCGCCGACATAACCGTCAACCAGGAAAGCAACGTGTGATGCGTTTTCACCGAAGGTTTCCAGCACGTAGTCAGCACGGGCGCACATTTCGTAATGATCGTCGGCTGTGATGTTGGCTGAGAACAGTTTCGCTTCACCGGTTTCATCCTGTGCGCGCGCCATCGCATCAGCAACTAACGGGATAACTTTCTTCATTGGGCAGAATACCTGGTTGCCCTGGGGCTCATCATTCTTGATGAAGTCGCCGCCTAACCAGAATGAGTATGCTGCAGCGGCAAATGGCTCGGGGCGTAAACCTAATTTAGGTTTAATAATTGTTCCTGCGATGTAGCCGCCGTCTTTAATAGGACGACCCAGAATACGCCACATGTCAGAGATGTCCTTTGCAGGGCCATCAAATAATTGCAGCATCTTGGGCGGAACGTAGAAGTCAAACATCTGCGCGTTCTTGATATCGCCCATGCCCTGGTTGTTACCGATAGCAAGCGTGAGGAAAGAAACCATCATAGCGCGGCCGTCAATGACGTTACGGTCGAACAGTTCGTTCGGATAAGCGATTTTCATGATGCCCCTGGCTTCATCGATTTCGTATACCAGTGCGTCAACACCCTTGGTGAAGTCGTCGGTCGTTGATACTTCAACGTTGGTACCGGTTGATGATTCAGCTGCAAAGTGAGCGGCTGCTTCAAGGTAACCATGACCTGCAGCCGGTTCCATAGTGTATGCCACCAGGATGTGTTTGCCGTCAGCAAGAAGTTTGTCTTCGTTTAAGCTAAGGTCTGAATAACGACCTGTTTGGTCTAATAAAGCCATCGATATGGTCTCCAATTATTAAAATTTGGTCCGGTTTAACAGATTTCAGCATAGGGCTCTGTGACTGGGGCGCACACTATACGGAAGCTGATGTATAAATGATATTCAGTAATTTTTATAAGGTTAATAAATAACCCTTATGATTTAAGTGTATATATAATTAAGGATAAGATAATAAGTGCTCCCTAATATTTTAATAAAGCCTTGAGAATTATCGGATAAATTGGACTATTTCTCGATGATATACATCAAGAAAAAGGTATAAAACGGGCAAATGGTTTTTTTTGCTTTATATTGCCTGTTGGCAATTTGCTATGCCGACTTCACTATGCTGAACGAAGCGGTAAAAATAAGATTATCAGTCTTTATTGATAGATAAAACGTTAAATTTTTTGTCTGGCGAACTCTGCTCTTCAAGTTCACCCAACATTAATTCCATGGCTTCAAGCGTGCGGTTCAGAATCATGGTGGCGGCATAATGGAAAAAACGGATTTCACACCGTATTGGCTCATGCAGTGAGTTCCTGCCTTTTGTTTCAAATAACGTCCATGCGGCTACAGGCACATCATTTAAGGTGATATCAACAATGATCCAGGCATCTTTCTGCAGTATCAGGTCCAGGTGTTTAAGTTTGGGGATGTGTAACCGGATTTGATTGCCCAATTGCTTTAAAGCCGTCTGTACATGGTTGTAATAAAGTGCATCAACCTTGCCAGCCCTGGCGCTAAGCTGAGGAACTTCGTCGTGGCGAGTATATAGCGGCGCATTATTATACATATCGATGTCCGGTAACTAATATCAGTAGTAATAGCATAATAAGTTTTTACCGCAGAGATTATGGAGGCTCGGCGGTTTATTTAGTTAACCCGCTTGCGGCACGTTAACAATAACTATATATTTCTCTGTGTCTCTGCTTCTCTGCAGTTAGTGCTTTTGTTTTATATTAAGATGTTAATGAAGCGAACAGTGTCGGCAGTTTTTCCGGCAAGCGGTCTACATTATCAATAATTGTGTAATTGTTTTCACCAAAGATACGTTTAACATACGCATCGGCATTCGAATCCAGTGTCAGACAATAGGTGAGAATGCCTGTGCTGTAGAGTTCTTCTACGGCTTTTTTGGTATCAAAACGCAGATGCTGAGGATCGCGCTCATCGATATCCGCCGGTTCGCCGTCGGTGACCAGTAAGATCAGTTTGCGTCTTTCGGGCTGTCTCATCAGGTGGTAACCAGCATGCCTCAGGGCCGCGCCCATGCGGGTTGACAGGCCGCCTTTCATGCCGGCAAGCCGTGATTTTGCATCATCATCAAAATGCTGGTTAAAGTCCTTGAAGCGATAGTACTGAACATCGTGTCGCCCATCGGAGGCAAAACCATGCAGGGCAAACGGATCGCCGATGCCATTAATAGCAGTGGACACCAGGGTTGCTGCTTCACGGGTCAGCTGCAATACGGTTTTGTCGGAACCGGCCATGGCTTCGTTGGTGGATTCCGAGAGGTCCATTAATACCACGACGGACAGGTCACGACTTTTTACCACGTTACGCATGGTGATACGCGGATTAGGCTGTTCGCCCATGCGGATAGACACCATGGCGTCGACAGCGGCGTTGATATCGATTTCATCACCGTCTTCCATGCCACGGATGCGTTGCACACCTTCCGGTGTCAGCAGGTCGATGATCTGCTTGATACGATGTGCGATTGGCCGGTATTCCTGCAGGATGTCATCAATATCTACCGGGTCGCCTTTAGGCTGGCGGCGTTCGTACACTGTCGCCCAGTCGGGACGATGCAGCTGAATCTGGTAATCCCATTCCTGGTAGTGGAAGGGGTCGGAGACCGGTTCCTTGCCCCACATGTCGTTGAAGCTGATCTGTTCATCGGTGAGATCGTCTTCATAGGGACGCATGTTGGTTGAGCAGGTCCAGATTTCCTGGGCATCATCGCCGGCCAGTTCGCAGTCGACCTCGTTAGCCATCTCGATGACACTGACCTGGCGCCGTACCTGGCGCTGGCTGGCAGGTACATATTCGGTTGCTACATCCCATGAAAACTCTTCAAATTCCCAGACATAACGGTTGTCATCACGATAGGGTATGCGGATGCGTTCCAGGATACGCAGGCTGGGTACAGCCTTACGCGCGGCAAACAGGTTGAACAGGTCCAGGCCCATGTGCCATGAAAACTGGTTGTCATCCTGGCACCCGGCTATTTCATTATGGAATTTGTCGACAAAGGCTCCTAGTTCAGCATCTTCAGTTGTCACCGTGTCATCGAGCAGCATCAATGCGATATGTTCCAGTACCAGCATGGTGGGATGTTCTGGTTCGTCATCGTCATCGGCAATTTTCAGCAGGCTGGTCCAGAGTTTTTTCAGTCCGGGAAAATCATGGATTGCCTTGTATTCAATACGTGCATCTTCAAGAAAACCGATAAAGAACATCTGTGCCGGGCTGAGCTGCTCGGCTGAAACAGGTGCAGTCGAATAACACATGTGTGCTGCCATGTGCGCCGCGGTGGCGCGATAAACTTCTAGTCCTGGAATCTTGCCGTCATCCGCGCCGATATCATCGAGTGCGTCCGGCATGTGCAGGATGCGATGCTCAATATAGGGTCTGAAATCGGTGTAATCTGCCCCTGTCGGGCGCAGGAAAAAATCGCGCCCCCACAGGGCTCGCAGATAAAAATTGAGTTTGCGCTGCACCCGGATAAACAATATACCGCGGCGTTCTTTCTGCAGCATGGCGCGAGAATCGGCGGACTCCAGGTTGAAATAGGATGTCAGGTTGGCATAGTCACGGCGGTAGGCCTGTGCGCCAAAGTTGGCCCAGCGCCGTAAACCGCTCAGCGTCAGCTTGGATGTCAGCTCATCAATATGACTGAGCATGGGCCGCAGGCCGCGGGCCGCGGTAGAGGCAAGCTGGTGAATAAAGGTCAGGTAACCGCGAAGTAGCTGGGCATCACCCAGGTTACGGGCGGCGGTGGGCAGGCTGGCAATTAGCAGGGAGATGACTTCGCCGGAGGTCATCGATGATAATTTCATCGCTGCGGCGATGCAGTCATCGATAATATCTTCGCCGCATTCCTTGGCTACCATTGGCATCTCCTGTAAATAGGTGATGACAAGATCATGTCCGCGCCCGAGCTTGCATAAAGCCTTGGCACCATCCATGTAATCTTCCAGACCGGCGGGTGACATGATGCGTGCCGCCTCCTGGAAGGTGCCGTTTAATACATCCCGTATCGCCGGTACCTGTTGAAGAAATTCTTCGTAATCTTCGAGTTTGATGGTCATAAAATTAAAAGCCTCACCAATGAGACACAGAGGACACGGAGATTCTTTGTTTTACTTTTTTCCTGTCTCTGAATCGGCAGCTGAAATCTCTGTACACTCGCGTCTCTATGGTTGATTAATTATCCACTCAACCAAAAAATGTTTGCACGGCGGCATCCAGTGTATCGCGCATGTCCGGGTCGTCCGTCAGTGGTGTCACCATGGTCATGCTGCATGCTGCCACGGCATCAATGCCTTTACTGATAAGCTGGCCGGCATAAACCAGCAAGCGGGTTGAAATACCTTCGTCCAGGCCATGTCCTTTCAGGTTACGTGCACGGTGGGCGATCTGTACCAGTTTTTCAGCCGTTGCCTTGTCGACGCCGGACTCTTTGGCGACGATAGTGGTTTCGGTTTCCGTGGCCGGGTAATCAAAGTCAAGTGCGCCAAAACGCTGCTTGGTTGACTGCTTCAGGTCTTTCATCAGGCTCTGGTAGCCCGGGTTGTATGAGATCACCAGCTGGAAATCAGGGTGTGCCTGGATAAGCTCACCTTTCTTGTCAAGCGGCAGAGTGCGACGATGGTCTGTCAGCGGGTGGATGACAACGGTTGTATCCTGGCGCGCTTCGACGACTTCATCCAGGTAACACATGGCGCCGATACGCGCCGCGGTTGACAGCGGGCCATCCTGCCATTTGGTGCCGTCGGCGTCTAACAGGAAACGGCCGACCAGGTCAGAGGCTGTCATGTCCTCATTACAGGCTACTGTGATAAGCGGGCGGCCCAGTTTATAGGCCATGTATTCAACAAATCGTGATTTACCACAGCCTGTAGGCCCTTTCAGCATCATCGGCATGCGCGCATTGTAAGCTGCTTCATATAATTCAATTTCATTGGCGACAGGCTCGTAATACGGCTCGTGCTTAATGATGTACTGTTGTGGATCTACTGTGTTTTCTGACATGACACACCTTTCTTGTATGTTATCGATTGAAATTTATGTTAAGTTCATTAGTGTCTTGCTGCCGGTGTTATTAACCTTCATCGTCGGTTTCAAATTCACCGCTCCAGCCGGCTTCACGTGCTTTTTTTACAGCTTCACCATGTATTCTCTGGTGGCGTAAGAAAAGATCTTCCGGAAGCTGGCTGACCAGGCAGCCGTACTTGTCCCACTCGGCATTGACCTTTTCAAGCAGACCATCGATACCGGCGTAGTTCCAGTTCTCGCAGGTCTCTGACTCGTCGATCAGGCCGAAGACACGGGCGTCACGGATGATCTTGCCGATGACCGTCATGCCACCGAACATGTCATTATCTATGCCTACGTATGTACCTGATTTTGCCATAATAAGAGCTTCAAAATTAAAAATATTGTTATATACATAATGGCTTGCAAGCACTGATTTATATCAAACGTGCTGCAGAACAATTATGTATATATGCTGTTTGCATACAGCAAAAAAATATACGCTGCCGTAGCCCTGGCTTTCGCATAATCCCGTACTTCCTGTACCTATTAAAAAAAGCCCCTGACCGCTTGTGCAGGGCAGGGGCTTTTTAGTATGGTTGTATTACCCCGGCTTGTTTTTATACGGCTTTGCCGTGGTAGATAACCATTGAGGCGCCAGCCGACTGAGCATAGTTGTCAAAGCCCATCAGGCGAACGTGGTTTTTCGGATGTGCTTTATGACAGGCGGCGCATTCAGCCAGAATAGCGTCTACATCAGTTTCGCCGAACATAGGCAGTTTCCACATGTACCAGTAGTTCTGGAATGCGTTTTCCGGCTCACAGTGTTCGATGCCCGGATTCCAGCCTTTGGAAACGATGTATTCGATCTGTTTACGAATCTGGTCATCGTTCATTGTGGGCAGGTATGAGAATGTTTCAAATTTACGGCTTGATGCGTCGCTTAAACTTGATTTGTAATCTTGCATATCACTCATTGTGATTTACTCCAAATAATTTGTTACTAATGAAACCTCGTGCCGTCCTTCTCCCGGAAGGAGAAGGAGGGTAGTGAGGATTTACTTGTGAGATACGTCCAGCTTGTCAACTGTGTCGAACTCGAACTTGATCTCTTTCCAGGTTTCCATGGCGGCGCCCAGCTCCGGACTGTTCTTGGCAGCGTTAGTAAGGATGTCCTTACCTTCTTTCTCAAGCTCACGACCTTCGTTGCGGGCCTGAACACAGGCTTCAACTGCAACACGGTTAGCAGCTGCACCGGCAGCGTTACCCCAGGGGTGACCCAATGTACCACCGCCGAACTGCAGCACCGAGTCGTCGCCGAAGATGCTAACCAGCGCCGGCATGTGCCAGACGTGGATACCACCGGAAGCAACCGGTAATACCCCAGGCATAGAACCCCAGTCCTGATCGAAGAAGATGCCGCGTGTGCGGTCTTCTTTGATGAAGCTGTCACGCATGATGTCGATCCAGCCCAGGGTCGCGTCGCGGTCGCCTTCCAGTTTACCCACAACAGTACCGGAGTGCAGGTGGTCACCGCCAGACAGACGCAGGATCTTGGTCAGTACGCGGAAATGAATACCGTGGTGCGGGTTGCGGTCGAGTACGGCGTGCATGGCGCGGTGAATGTGCAGCAGCATACCGTTGTCCTGACACCAGCGAGCCAGCTGGGTGTTAGCAGACAAACCACCGGTCAGGTAGTCGTGCATGATGATTGGCGCGCCGATTTCTTTAGCATACTCGGCACGTTGCATCATCTCGTCAGCAGAAGGAGCGGTAACATTCAGGTAGTGACCTTTACGCTCACCAGTTTCAGCTTCAGCTTTCAGAATCGCTTCCATTACGAAGTCGAAACGGTGGCGCCAGCGCATGAATGGCTGTGAGTTAACGTTTTCATCATCTTTAGTGAAGTCAAGACCGCCGCGAAGACCTTCATAACAGGCGCGACCGTAGTTCTTGGCTGACAGGCCCAGCTTTGGTTTAATGGTACAGCCCAGCAGTGGACGACCGTACTTGTTCATTATGTCACGCTCAACCTGGATACCCTGTGGTGGGCCATTACAGGTCATAACGTAAGCAACCGGGAAGCGGATATCTTCTAAACGAAGCGCACGCAGTGCTTTAAAGCCGAATACGTTACCAACTAAAGAGGTCAGTACGTTTACAACAGAACCTTCTTCGAACAGATCGATAGGATAAGCAACGAAAGCATAGAAACATGTGTCGTCACCTGGTACGTCTTCGATCGCGTAAGCACGTCCTTTGTAGTAATCCAGATCGGTTAACAGGTCGGTCCACACGGTGGTCCATGTACCGGTTGAAGATTCAGCCGCTACTGCTGCAGCAACTTCTTCACGAGGCACGCCTTCCTGTGGAGTGATTTTAAAACAGGCAAGAATGTCTGTTTCTTTGATTGTGTAATCGGGTTCCCAATAGGTTTCGCGGTATTCTTTTACACCCGCATTATAAGTCTTAGCCATTGCCAGCTTCTCCTGGTGTGTTGATAAAAAAGCTTAAATTTATAGCTTATGACACACAGTTAAATTTAAACTCGTTATGTGTTTCAGCGATTCGAAAGTATAAGGATTTAAGTCATCAAATCAATTCACGATTTGTTATCTTAATCATAAGTAAGTGATTATGTATTACTTGCTAACCATGTGTAATTACTTATATATATAAGTAAATATATTATTTATCATAAATTTATACTTATAGTTATAATTTATAATATGATATATTACTTATATGCATGTAACCTTAAGACAATTAGAAGTATTTTCGGCCGTCGTGAAAAATGAGAGCTTCACCAGGGCGGCAGAGGCTCTTCATTTGAGCCAGCCAGGTGTGTCAATGCAGATAAAACAACTGGAAAACAGCATTGGCCTCCAGCTGTTCGAGCATATAGGCAAAAAAGTATTTCTCACGGACGCTGGCCGGGAAATGTACGTCTATAGCCAGAGCATCAGCCAGATGCTGGATGAGGCGGAAGCTGTGGTCGAGCAGTTAAAAGGAGTGCAAAGCGGTAAGCTGACTATCTCGGTGGCTACCACGGCGAGCCATTTTGCAACGCGTTTGCTGGCCGCATTTTCCAAACAGCATGAAGGCATTACCATTAGCCTGGATGTAACAAACCGCGAGGCGCTGAGGCAACAGCTGGAGCAAAATGAACCCGACCTCGTGATTATGGGGCAGCCGCCCGATGGGCTGGATGTTGATGCCGATGAAATCATGGAAAACCCGCTGGTGGTCATTGCCCCTGCAGATCATCCACTGATATCTGAAAAAAATATTCCGCTTTCCCACTTTGCAAGTGAGCATTTTGTGGTGCGCGAGCGTGGCTCGGGTACCCGTTATGCTATTGAACGGTTTTTTGAACAGCATGGCGTCAGCTTTAACACCGGTATTGAAATGAGCAGTAATGAAGCTATCAAGCAGGCGGTTGAAGCCGGCCTGGGTCTGGGTATAGTTTCGATACATACCCTGGAACTTGAACTCGAGACCAAACGCCTGCAGGTACTGGATGTACAGGACTTTCCAATACGCCGCTACTGGTACATTGTTCAGCGCAAGGGTAAAAGACTTTCACCGGCGGCGCAGGCGTTTAAGACATTTGTGCTGGAGCAGGCGAAAGAATTTATACACTTGCCATAGTTGAGATTGAACAAGCTTTTATTACCGCAGAGAAGGCATGCTAATTGTTAATTGTGCCGTAGGTGCAATTCTAAGAAACTCAGCGCCTCCGCATCTCTGGGTAATATAAATTCATTCTTTAACCGGCTGGCGAGTAATTTTTACCATGGGCAATCATTGCTGTCCCGAAAACTTTTAGATGCATGAGCTGGAGGTCGTTGCCTGAGACACGCTGTCCAAAAAGATAAAAACATGGCATCCATGTACGCTCGGATGCCGCTTCCATGCGGCATACGGTCTCAGGCAACGACCTCCAGCTCATGTCTCGAATGGTTTAAATACAGGCACTTTCATACACATCAATGATTTATTGATATTGCAGAAAAGTTAACGGGACAACAGTGATGAGCAATAGAGGTTTTGCCTGTTTTAATAGTTCGCGAATTCATATACAATCGCCGGTTTTTCCCGGTAAATAACGGAACCGCTTATGTCAAATCAAGATCTGCAGGGTAATACCAGGTTTAAAATTGCAGTTGTTATGGGCAGCGATAGTGACTGGCCGATTATGCAGTATGCGGTAGAGCAATTACAAAATTTTGGCGTTGAGTATGAAGCCAGGGTTGTTTCTGCGCACCGTACCCCTGATTTGCTGTTTGAGTTTGCTGAGTCTGCCCGGGAAAATGGTTTTGCGGCAATTATTGCCGGTGCAGGCGGCGCGGCTCACCTGCCGGGTATGCTGGCTGCAAAAACCACTTTGCCAGTGCTGGGCGTGCCGGTTCCTTCAAGGTATCTAAAAGGCATGGACTCTTTGTTATCAATTGTGCAGATGCCTAAAGGTATTCCTGTGGCTACCTACGCCGTGGGTGAGGCCGGTGCGGTAAACGCAGCGCTGTCTGCTATTTCTATACTGGCGGTGACAGATGAGAGTCTGGCAGTGAAGCTGGCTGACTTCAGGGAAAGGCAGCAGCAAACAGTCCTGGCCATGAGTTTACCGCCAGAGAACAATTGATACCACTCTATACTGTTCTGTTTTTATCGATAGCATCGTGAGATGGATATTAAGCAAATATTACCAGGTTCAACACTAGGCGTTCTTGGCGGCGGCCAGCTGGGCCGCATGTTTTGCGTGGCTGCCCGCACCATGGGCTATCGTACCGTCGTACTCGACCCTGATCCGCTATGCGGCGCCGGGATGATTGCGGATGTTCATATTCAGGCGCCGTATACAGACCATGCGGCGCTGGAAGACATGGCGCAGCAGTGTGATGTGATTACGCTCGAGTTTGAAAATATTCCTTCACAAAGTGTCCGCTTTATAGCCGATAAAACGACGGTTTATCCCGCAGCTGAATCACTGGAAATTGCGCAAAACAGAGATAAGGAAAAGCAGTTTGCGTTAACAGCCGGGCTGCAGCCGGTGCCTTATTTTGCTATCAGGCAGGCGGATGATTTACAGCAGGCAGCCAGTGAAGTCGGATTTCCCGCTATTTTGAAAAGCAATACGCTGGGCTATGACGGCAAAGGTCAGTTCGTTGTTTATGATTTATCTGAACTCAGTGAAGCATATCATCAGGCGGGTAAGGTAGCATGTGTGCTGGAAAAGAAAATCAATATCCGCTGCGAAGTGTCTGCTATTGTTGCCAGAAATGCCAAAGCTGAGCTGGCGAGTTTTCCGGTTTCCGAAAATCAGCACAGAAACGGTATCTTGCACCTCAGCATAGTGCCGGCGCGAGTATCTGAGGAGATATCACAACAGGCTGTCAACTATGCATCGATGCTTGCCGAAGCAATGTCCTATGTTGGCATCCTTGCCGTTGAGTTTTTTGTCAGTGAAGATAATAAGCTGTACTTTAATGAAATGGCGCCACGTCCGCATAATAGCGGGCATTACACTAAGGATGCCTGCGTGACTTCACAGTTTGAACAGCAGGTGCGCATGATGTGCGGTTTAACACCCGGGGATACCCGGCTGATGTCGCCGGTGGTAATGGTAAACATGCTGGGCGACTTATGGCCGCCTGACTGGGCGGTTATCTTTGCACGCAACAATATCAAGCTGCACCTGTACGGCAAAAATGAAGCACGTCCGGGCCGCAAGATGGGGCACTTTAATGTTCTGGCGGAGGATGTGAATTCTGCTTTGACTGTTGCTGAAGAAATTTTTGAGAGGCTTAGTCGGTAGTCCTTTGTCTTTGGTCGTTAGTCGTTTAAAAAGACTAACGACGGGTGACGTCTGACTAACGACGATGGTTTGTATTACGATTCTGGCTCCTGTTTCCGCCTGGCTTACCAGAGCGTGGCCGTTTTGGTTTAGGTTTTCGCTCCAGTTTTATTGGTGGTTCAGGTTTGATTAGCAGATCGCTGGTGACTGGCTGCCTGCCGATTTTCTGGTCGATATATTCTTCGATATCCATGATGTAATGCGCAAAATCTTCGCAGGCAAAACTGATAGCGAAACCACTGGCGCCGGCGCGCGCGGTGCGGCCAATGCGGTGCACATAGTCTTCGCCGGATTGTGGCAGGTCGAAATTAAAAACGTGGCTGACCTCCGGAATATGCAGGCCGCGTGCGGCAACATCGGTTGCCACCAGGGTGCTGTATTCGCCATCCTTGAATTTTTTCAGCAGGCTCTGGCGTTTTCTCTGTGGTACGTCACCAGATAATAATGCAGTTTTATAGCCGTTACCCTCAAGCCAGGCGTAAACTTTTTCTGCTACTCGCTTGGTATTGATAAAAACAATGCTGCGCGTTGGTTTGAGTTTTTTCATCAGGCCGAGCAGCAGCGGGATTTTTTCTTCATTGGCAGGGTAGTAAATTGACTGTTCTATCTTGTCGGCAGTCCTGTATTCGGCTTCAATGCGTACTTCTGCCGGCTCGTTCATATACACGTAGGCAAGTTCTGTAATACGATGCGACAATGTCGCTGAAAAAAGCATGCTCAATCGCTTGTCAGGCTCGGGGCAGCGTTTTATAAGGTAACGGATATCATCGATAAAACCGAGATCGAACATACGGTCTGCTTCATCCAGTACCAGCACATGACAGGCTTTGAGATTGAAAATCTTCTGTTTGAAGAAATCAATAATGCGTCCCGGTGTGCCGATAAGAATATCCACGCCCTGTTCCAGTGCGCGGCGCTGTTTGTCATAGTCGGTACCGCCATAGGCCAGGCCAAGTACCAACCCGGTGTATTTGCCAATGGCGACAGCGTCTTTATGTATCTGGATGGCAAGTTCGCGTGTTGGTGCAAGTATTAATGTTCGTGGCTGGTTCTTCTGGTGTTTTTCATGTTCCGGATTAGTGAGTAAGTGGTTCATACAGGCAACCATGAATGCTGCTGTTTTACCTGTTCCGGTCTGTGCTTCGCCAATAACATCTTTGCCGCCAAGTGAAATCGGAATGCTTTGTGCCTGAATAGGTGTGCAAAATTCATAGCCGGCTTCATCCAGACCCTTGATTAAACGGGGGTCGATATCGAAGTCTTTGAAACGTGTTTGGGTGAGATGATGATTCATAGGCACGTAGCATACAGTAAATTACATTAACGTACTAATAGGGGTGTACAAATTGAAAAAATAGTCTATTATAGGGGTATCAAAATCTTGATATTCGATTACTTTGAAGATATAAAGTAGAATTATACTAGTCACAAGCCATTCTTAGCATACTCTTTTTCCGGTCGCGGATGCGATTATTAAACACATTACATTATTTTATTTTAAATGAGGTTATACGTTGAGCAACGATATTGTTTATGTAACAGACGATTCTTTTGAACAGGAAGTACTGCAGTCTGACGTTCCGGTTTTGGTAGATTACTGGGCTGAATGGTGCGGCCCCTGTAAGATGATTGCCCCGATTCTTGACGAGATCGTTGGTGATTATGCAGGAAAATTAAAAATCGCGAAGTTGAATATTGATGAAAATTCAGCCACACCACCAAAATATGGAATTCGTGGTATACCAACATTGATGATATTCAAAGACGGTGATGTGGAAGCGACAAAAGTTGGAGCCATGTCCAAATCACAGTTAACTGCATTTATCGATAGCAGTCTGTAATATTATATTTGGTTTTCGCTATATGCAATGGACAGGTACTGGCAGGGTAATACATAAATCCCTGGATAGTAGCTGGCAGGACAATACGGGCGCAATTTCAGGAGCAGAAATCGGGCGGCTGCCGCATAAGTATAATCGAGGCGGCTGAAGTCTGTTCGTTACAATGACAAGAATAATAGAGGCAAAGCTAATCTGTTCGCCTCAAAAAAAATACAACAACATACATCAACCAAAGGGTGCATCTATTAATTCATGAGTGTGCATTTTTGAATCACTTTCTGTCACACACACGGAATTAATATCCATAATCTAAAACTCAAATCTAAAATCTAAAGCCTTCCCATTATGAATCTTTCAGAATTAAAACTTAAACCCGTTACAGAATTACTGCAAATAGCTGCAGAAATGAAACTGGAGAATGTGTCGCGCTCTAAAAAGCAGGATATCATTTTTGCCATTCTCAAGGCCCACGCCAAAGGCGGCGAAGATATTTTTGGTGAAGGGGTTCTGGAAATCCTGCAGGATGGGTTTGGTTTTCTGCGTTCTGCAGAAGGTTCATACCTCGCCGGTCCGGATGATATCTATGTCTCACCAAGTCAGATTCGCCGCTTTAGCATGCGAACCGGCGATACGATTTCAGGAAAGATCCGGCCGCCAAAAGATGGTGAACGTTATTTTGCCATGCTTAAGGTGGATCAAATCAACTTTGATACACCCGAAAGTACACGCAACAAGGTCGCTTTTGAAAACTTAACGCCGCTGCATCCAAATGAGCGTTTGATCATGGAGCGCGGTAACGGCAGTACCGAAGATATTACAGCGCGAATTATTGATTTAATGTCACCGATTGGAAAAGGTCAGCGTGGATTGATAGTGTCGCCGCCTAAAGCCGGTAAAACCATGATGCTGAATCATATCGCACAATCCATTGCTGCCAATAGCCCTGATTGTTATCTCATAGTGCTGCTGATTGATGAGCGCCCTGAAGAGGTAACTGAAATGGAGCGCAGCGTTCGTGGCGAGGTGGTTTCATCTACCTTTGATGAACCTGCCAGTCGCCATGTCCAGGTTGCAGAAATGGTGATTGAAAAAGCCAAGCGCCTGGCCGAGCATAAAAAGGATGTGGTGATTTTACTTGATTCGATTACCCGCCTGGCGCGCGCCTACAACACTGTCATTCCGTCATCAGGTAAAGTGCTGACCGGTGGTGTTGATGCGCATGCGCTGCATCGCCCCAAGCGTTTCTTTGGTGCGGCGCGTAATATAGAGGAAGGTGGCAGCATCACCATCCTGGCAACCGCACTGGTTGATACTGGTTCAAAAATGGATGAAGTTATATACGAGGAATTCAAGGGAACCGGTAATATGGAAATTCACCTTGACCGCCGCATCACCGAAAAGCGTATTTTCCCGGCAATTAATATCAACCGCTCCGGAACACGGCGTGAAGAGCTGCTCACCAAACCGGATGAGTTGCAGAAGATGTGGATTTTACGCCGCCTGTTACAGCCAATGGATGAGATTGGTGCGATAGAATTTCTCATGGGTAAATTGCAGGCAACAAAAACCAATGATGACTTTTTTGATTCAATGAAAGGATAAAAAAAAGCAGTGAATAGATAACAGTGAATAGTGAACAGTTAAAAACAAAAGCAATTAAAAACTTGATGAATTAAACAGGTATCAGTTTAAAATTCACTATTCACTATTCACTATTCACTATTCACTATTCACTATTCACTATTCACTATTCACTATTCACTATTCACTATTCACTGCTTTTCTCTGGCAATGGCCCTGTGGCCAATATCCGTACGGTAGTACATATTCTTCCAGTGAATCTTGTTCACTACCTGGTAAGCGAGCTGCTGGGCTTCGGTAACCGAACTACCGAGAGCGACAGCGCACAATACACGCCCGCCATTAGTAACAACATGGCCGTCTTTTTCAGCTGTGCCGGCGTGGAATACTTTTGTTGATTCGGTCTCGGTGTCTTCCAGGCCGCTGATGACATCGCCTTTATTATAACTGTCAGGGTAACCGCCGGCAGCAAGCACCACACCAAGGGATGTCCGTGCATCCCACACAATTTCAGACTGATCCAGTTTTCCTTCGATGGCGTCCAGGCAGTGCTGTACCAGATCCGATTTTAAACGCATCATGATCGGCTGCGTTTCTGGATCACCAAAACGTACATTGTATTCCAGTACTTTCGGAATGCCTTCATTATTAATCATCAAGCCGGCGTAGAGGAACCCGGTAAAGGTATTGCCTTCCTCTGCCATACCTTTAACTGTCGGCTCTATTACCAGTTGCATAATACGATCATGCATTTCTGCCGTAACTACCGGCGCAGGAGAATAAGCGCCCATGCCACCGGTATTGGGGCCCTTGTCGCCGTTATCGCGCGCCTTATGATCCTGTGAACTGGCCATCGGCAGTATGTTTTTGCCATCGATCATGCAAATAAAGCTGGCTTCTTCGCCATGTAAAAACTCTTCAATAACGACGCGTGCGCCGGCGTCACCGAATTTGTTTCCAGCCAGCATATCTTTAACGGCAACAATCGCTTCATCTTCTGTTTGCGCGAGGATGACGCCCTTGCCGGCTGCCAGGCCGTCGGCTTTGACGACTATGGGGGCGCCATGTTTTTTGATATATTCGATGGCCGGTTCTATTGCAGTGAAGTTGCCATAAAAAGCCGTGGGTATATCATGGCGTTCAAGAAAGTTTTTGGTGAAAGCTTTTGAACCTTCCAGCTGGGCAGCAGCTTTCGACGGGCCGAATATCTTTAAGCCGCTTTCGCTAAATACATCGACTATACCATTTACCAGCGTTGCTTCTGGGCCTACTATCGTCAAATCTATGGAATTGTCGCTGGCAAATTGTCGTAAAGTCTGGATGTCTTCTGCGCTGATATCTATGTTCGTGATGTTTTTTTCCAGTGCAGTGCCAGCGTTGCCGGGAGCGACGAATACCTGCTGAACCAGGGAAGATTGTGCGGCTTTCCAGGCGAGGGCATGTTCGCGGCCGCCGTTGCCGATGACAAGAATTTTCATGGCTATCTTTATTTTGTGTTTATTTGAAAGCGCCGTATTTTACACTTTTTACCGCAGTGGCGCGGGGACGCAGAGAAAAAACATAACTGTTAATGCTGATTTGAAGCTGAACTTGAAGATGTTGTTAATTCGCCAGCCGTTCATCAGCGCGCGCATGGGCAATTATTAATTTTCTCACAAAGAAGCTAGGCAACGCAGAAAAAATAATAGTATTTTCTCCATGTCTCTGCGGTAAATAAGATTGTTATCTATTGGCAACTATAGAAATACAGCCAGCCTGTATCAGTAATGGCTGAGAGTTTGTCCAGCAGGAGCTGCTGCGGTATGGCTTCTTTGGGGAAGATATCGGTAATTTCGATAAACAGTTGAGCGTAACCAGCCATTTTTCGCCAGTTAAGCTGAGCGAGATTTAACGTGGTATGGCAGTGGCTGCATGTTATGGCTGCAGCCAGTTTTTTGTTCAGCCGGTTTTTTAGCGGCTTTCTGCAGCTAGAACAATGCGGCGTTGCCGATTGCGTTTTGCTGTAGATCAAACGTGGGGATGCGAACCGGTGTATTTTTATAGAGCAATAAGTCTCACCGTTTGCGCCTGGCTCGAATTGTATGGCAGGTGAGCAGCCAAGGTAGGCAATATAATCTAAAAATTTATCGCCGGTATAGTGATCAGTATTATCCGTGGTTGTTTTTCGAGAAATAAAACCGATTTCCTGTAACGCAGCAATGAAAGATGAAGTATTGTCAGCTGAAAAGTCATGCTGTCGGGGGCATAAATAAAGTGAGCATTTTCCGTATATGGTGTTCATAAAATGGCATGGGAAAGTATCAGTCTTTGTTATCGTTTGCAGCCGGTTTCTCAGGCTTGTTATCGTCATCCATCAGGATGCGGTGAGCGGGACCGTCAAGATCTTCAAACTGGTCTGATTTTACTGCCCAGAAAAATATAACGATGATAATAATGACAATGAACAGCGCGACCGGAAGTAATAGGTAAATAATGTCCATAAAAGTTTTTATTGCGTGTTTCGCGTTATTTGCGGACTAAAAAAGATACTAATATTTTATTCTGTTTAGACGCATGGCATTGAATATTACTACCAGCGAGCTTGTTGACATGCCAAGTGCTGCTAACCAGGGTTCGACATACCCCGTTGCTGCGGCAGGAATGGCAACAACATTATACAGTATTGCCCAGCCCAGATTTTGTTTGATGATGCCAAGGGTTTTTACAGCGATTCGGTAGCCGCGGTAGATATGTTCAATATGATTGCTAATCAGAATCATGTCCGCAGTTGTGGCTGCAAGCCGGGTTCCTTTACCCATGGCGATGGAAAGGTTGGCGCCTGCCAGCACCGGGGCATCATTTACGCCATCGCCTGTCATGACTACTATCGCTCCCTGCTGCTGCAGTGCCTTGACCTTTGCCAGCTTATCTTCGGGTCTCAAGTTTGCCTGGCAGTGCTGTATGCCAAGCTGCCGGCTGACACTGCTGGCATTTTCTATTCTGTCGCCGCTCATCAGGTGGGTGTGCAAATGTTGCTGGTGCAGCTGGTCAATCAGTGACTTTGCCTGTTTCCTTATACTGTCAGATAAAATAAAAATTGCGACGCCTTCGTGTTTTGTCGCCAGGTAAATTTTACTGGCACTGCCTTCAGCATGGCTGTCAAATGAGCAGCTGCAGTATTGCTGTATGAAGTCCTGGTTTCCTATATACCACCCGGTTTTATCAATCGTTCCCTGAATGCCGCGTCCAGTGGTGTGGATAAGGTTCTCCACTTTGTATAATGTGTGCTGATCTGCGACTGACTGATATGCATCTAACAACGCTTTGGCAATCGGGTGTTCGGAATTTGCTTCAAGTGATGCTGCGACGGTTAATGCACGCTGTTCGTCATAACTGTCTGTATTCAGGACGGTTTTTTCGAGTTTTATTTTTCCTTCGGTTAAGGTGCCGGTTTTATCGAATACAAAATCAGTTGCGTGCGCCAGCGTTTCAAGTGCATGTGCGCGTTTGGGTAGCAGGCCGATTTTGGCTAACTGGCCGCTGGCAGCGGTAATGGCTGCTGGTGTGGCCAGTGATAGTGCGCACGGGCAGCTCACAACCAGCGTGGCGATGGTTATTTCCAGCCATTGGGCAGCATCTGCAGTGTACCAGTAATAAGCCACGACGGCCGCAATGGCCAATAGTGCGCCAACAAACCAGCTGGCGATTCTGTCTGCGAGTTTCGCGATAGCGGGTTTGGTATGTTGTGCTTCATCGATCAGGCGCTGGATGGAATACAGGACCGAGTCTTCGCCAAGTTTGCTCACCTGGATAACCAGCGGGTTCTCCGTGTTGGTGCTGCCGCCGATGACGGCATCGTTAAGCTTTTTGGTGACGGGCAGGCTTTCACCGGTAATTAAAGATTCATTAATGCCGGAAATGCCGCTGATAATGGTTCCATCTGCGGGTATCACGTCGCCAGGTTGGACCAGCAGTAAATCGCCAATTTTTAATTCGGTGACGGCGATAGACTCCTGCTGCTCTATAGTGGGGGCAATCGTACTGGATTTTTCTACAGCATAATTTTTTAGTCTTGTGGCTATTGCCGGCTTTAAATTGAGCAGGGCTTCAGTGGCTTCAGATGTTTGCTTTCTGCTGCTAATTTCAAAAAAACGTGCACTCAGTAAAAAGAAGGTAAACATGGCAACCGAATCAAAATAAACTTCGCCGCTGCCATTAACAGTGTTAGCTGTACTTGAGGCAAAGGCAATGAGGATGCCCAGGGAGACAGGCACATCCATGCCGACGCGTTTATTGATAATATCGCGATAGGCTGATTTAAAGAACACGCTGGAGCAATAGAATATTAACGGAATGCATACCGCCAGGCTTATCCAGCGAAAACTTTGCCTGAACGATTCTGCCATGCCCCACCAGTCGCCACTGTACATGGCAACGGCAAATATCATAATTTGCATACCCAGCAGGCCTGAGACGCCTAGCCGTCTTATCTGCTGTTTGCGTTCTTTCTCAAGGATAAACTGGTGCTGCTCGGGATCATACGGGTGCGCCAGGTAGCCAATACGTGATATCGATTCGAGAATGTCGCTGAGGTGAATTTTACTATTATCCCAGCGTACCCGGGCGCGGTGATTGCTGTAATTGATGCTTACATTGATCACGCCGGGCAGTGTGCTTATGTGTTTTTCATTAAGCCATACGCAGGCGGCGCAGGTGATGCCCTCAAGAATTAGCGATACTTCAAGGATGTTGTTTTCACTGGTTTTTTCGACAAATTTGTCCTGTATCGCGATGCTGTCGTAAGCTTTTAGCTGTTGTAAAAATTCAGGTACAATTTCTTCTGGTTTTTCTGGCATAGTCGTGCGATATTTGTAAAAATCATCCATGCCGCTATCAATGATTGCCTGTGCCACTGCCTGACAGCCATAACAGCACATGGGTTTGTTTTCACCCTGATATTTCACATAGATGTGGAGCCTGTCATCAACAGGCAGGCCACAATGAAAACAAGTGCTTGATTCTGCGCTTTTACTCATGAGGTGTTATTATTGGCGAATAGACTAGTTGTTCGTAAAATCAATCGTTTATATGAATTATAATAATCAGGGTTTGGAGATCAGGCTGCTTTTATCAGTCGTTCTACCGGGCCAGAAAAACTATGAAACCAAAGGCCGTATCTTACTATGAGTACGTTGAAACATGTTGATGCTAATCATTTAAAGCCCAGTTGTAGTCAGTGTAACTTGCGGGATATTTGTTTTTCGCATGGCATGGATGATGATGAGCTTAGAAATCTGGATGTTGTGGTCGCTCAACCAAAACCGTTACACAAAAATGATTATTTATACCGTGATGGCGATAAAACGGTCGCAATTTACGCAGTGCGTTCCGGCTGTATCAAGACGATGATGGAAAGTGCAAACGGCGATGAGCAGATTGTTGGTTTTCACTTTCCCGGGGAGCTGCTTGGCGTCGATGGTTTTGTCAATGATTTGCACACGTGTAATGCGCAGGCGCTGGAAACATCAAGTGTCTGTGAGTTCCCGCTTGAGCAACTGGAATCGCTTTGTGTTGCGTTGCCGGGCATGCAAAAACAAATGCGCCGGATTATGGGTAAAGAGGTTAATAATGACCATAAGCTGCTTCTGTTGCTGGGAAAAATGACAGCGGAAGAACGTCTGGCGAGCTTTTTACTCAGTATGTCCTGTCGCATGACTGAGCGTCACTGGAAAGAGGACAAGTTCAATTTGAGTATGCCACGGCAGGATATCGCAAATTATCTCGGTATGGCGGTCGAAACGGTAAGCCGCCTGTTTGCAGCATTTCAAAATGAAAAAATTATTGAAGTTGACCGCAGGAGCATCACCATTCTCGACATGCAGCGCCTGAGAGCCATTGTGGGTGAATCTGAATAAGCCTGGCGGGATAGTTTATCGGCGTCATTTCTGTAAGTATTGGCAAGATGTCAATGATCTAGATGAAGGCCAATGATTTAAATGCATGAAATATGATATAAGTCATGTCTTTTTTATGACAGTCAAATATAATTTCGCAGCATATTTTTGTTTGAGTTAATGGTTGAAGTGTATCGGCCGGCGTATGTTCAGTTAAGAATAAAACGCCAAGTTGTTGCGCTGTTTGTATTACCTGAAATTGGATTTACATGAACCGCCAGCTCGACAGAAAATACTCGATATCAGTAATGCATAGGCAGATGATATTGGTTTTGGCATAACAACACCGGGATTTCGCAAAACCTTGCAGCAACGTGCTTTTGTTATGCTGTTTATATTAAATAGCAACAGATAATAATTAACAGATTTTTTTAAACTGAAACCTCATAAGAGATTAATTTTATTGGGGTTTGTGACTACTTAAGCGGACTATTATAGTATGAATAATGAAACCATGACTTATGATTATACCGTTGTCCGGCAGTTTGCTATTGTGGCTGTCGTACTGGGTATCGTCGGTATGCTTATTGGGGTGTTTATCGCATCACAAATGGCGTGGCCGGTACTTAACTTTGATACACCGTGGCTGTCGTTTGGTCGCCTGCGACCTTTGCACACCAACGCGGTAATATTCGGATTTGGTGGGTCAGTGTTATTTGCCACTTCTTATTATGTAGTTCAACGTACCTGCCATACGCGGCTGTTTGCACCGGCACTGGCGCAGTTTACATTTATTGGCTGGATGCTGGTAATTGCTTCCGCAGTGGTAACATTGCCGCTGGGGATTACGTCATCCAAGGAATATGCGGAACTTGAGTGGCCAATCGATATATTAATTACGATAGTCTGGGTTGCATACGCGGTAGTATTCTTTGGTACCATTGCCAAACGCCGGGTAAAGCACATTTACGTAGCGAACTGGTTCTTTGGCGCCTTTATTATTACCATTGCCATGTTGCATATTGTTAATAGTGCAGAAGTTCCGGTTAATTTCCTTAAGTCTTATTCTGCCTATGCCGGTGTCCAGGATGCTATGGTGCAGTGGTGGTACGGGCATAATGCTGTGGGTTTCTTCCTGACAGCGGGTTTCCTTGGCATCATGTATTACTTCATTCCGAAGCAGGCTAATCGACCGGTTTATTCATATCGTTTATCTGTTGTTCATTTCTGGGCTTTAACCTTCACCTATATCTGGGCCGGCCCTCACCATCTGCATTACACTGCGCTGCCTGACTGGGCACAGTCACTGGGCATGGTTTTCTCACTGATTCTGCTGGCGCCTTCATGGGGCGGTATGATCAACGGTATCATGACACTGTCCGGGGCATGGGAAAAGCTGCGCACTGACCCAATTCTTAAGTTCCTTATCGTCTCTGTTTCTTTCTACGGTATGTCTACCTTTGAAGGCCCGATGATGGCGATTAAGACGGTAAACGCCTTATCTCACTATACTGACTGGACTATTGGTCACGTGCATTCCGGTGCATTGGGCTGGGTGGCTATGGTAAGTATTGGTGCCATGTACTTCCTGATCCCTAAATTATTTGATACAGAAATTTACAGTAAAAAACTGATTGAAACTCACTTCTGGGTCGCGACCATCGGCATCGTACTGTACATCTGTTCTATGTGGATTTCAGGCATCATGCAAGGCCTGATGTGGCGCGCAATTAATGATGATGGCACGCTGACCTACAGTTTTGTTGAAAGTGTTCAGGCGATGCATCCGTTCTATATTGTCCGAGCTGGTGGTGGCCTGCTGTTCCTGACCGGTATGCTGATCATGGCATACAACCTTACTAAAACCATTGCACAGGGGAAAGCGGCTGTTGACGTTATTCCTGTGCCTGCAGCAGCACACTAAAAGAGGAGAATAAATATGTCAGTTCAAGCTCAAGCTGAAACCAAACTCGGTGTGCTGATCGTGCTAGCCGTGGTAGCTGTTCTCTGGGGTGGTTTGGCGCAAATTACGCCTCTATTCTTTCAGCACTCTACTACCGAGCCCGTTGCAGGATTAAAACCTTATACCCCATTACAGCTGGAAGGCCGTGATATTTATATCCGGGAAGGTTGCGTGGGATGTCATTCCCAGATGATCCGCCCATTCCGTGCCGAGACAGAACGCTATGGTCATTACTCTGTGGCCGGCGAGTTTGTTTATGACCGCCCGTTTCTGTGGGGCTCAAAACGTACTGGTCCCGATTTGCATCGTGTTGGCGGCCGTTATTCAGATGACTGGCACCGTGCACATTTGATCAATCCACGCGATGTCGTACCTGAATCAATAATGCCAGCATACCCATGGCTTGCAACGAATGATTTAGATGGCAGCGCAATACAGGACAAGATGCGTACACTGACTCTAGTAGGTCATCCCTACACTGAGTCAGAGATCGAGGCTGCGCCAGCATCGCTGGAAGGGAAAAAAGAAATTGATGCGCTGATTGCGTATTTGCAGTCACTGGGGCTGCAGGTAAAGCAGCGTCGTTGATTAAGGGTTAGATCTAGTGGAAACATCATTTTTTCTATCAATCTGGACCGTTGTCGCTTTTATAGTCTTTGTTGGAATCGTTATCTGGGCATTGAGCGCTAAACGTAAGAAAGGTTTTGATAAGGCGGCAAGGATGGCGCTCGATGATGACAAGGCGGTAACAGATGAGCAGCGTCGTAGCCCTTGAAAGGCGCTGACACTCCATTTAGTACTGTGTTGATGCTAGGTTTAGATAAATTTATAGCGCCATACAGGTTTAAAAATAATACAAGGTTATGAGGAATTATTATGTCTGACTTTACCAGCGAATTTTGGAGTTGGTTTGTTATAGCAATTACAGCTGGCAGTATCCTGTGGCTGTTCTATCTGCTACGCGGAAACAAAAGGGTAGAAGGTGAACCCGGCGTGCCGACCGGGCATGTGTGGGATGAGAATCTTGAAGAGTTGAATAATCCGCTGCCTCGCTGGTGGTTGATTATGTTCTATATCACTATCTTTTTTTCCATCGTTTACCTGGTTCTCTACCCGGGTATGGGGTCGTTCAAAGGTTTGCTTGGCTGGACGGAAGTAGGACAGTATGAGGCAGAAGTTAAGGCGGCGGATGCGGAATTTGGTCCTCTGTTTGCAAAATTTGAACAGACACCGATTCCTGAGCTGGCTAAAAATACGGCGGCAATGGCAGCGGGTGAGCGTTTATTTGTAAACTACTGTGCCGTATGTCATGGCTCTGACGCGCGTGGCGCCCCGGGCTTCCCGAATCTTCGTGATAATGACTGGTTGTACGGCGGCTCTCCAGAAAAGATTGAAGAGACTATTCTCAACGGCCGTCAAAGTAATGGAATGATCTCCTGGGAAGCATCACTTGGTGGTGAAGAGGGCGTTAATCAGGTCGCTGAATACGTCATGAGTCTGTCTGGCCGTGATGTTGATCAGGCTCTGGCTGCCAAAGGTAAAGAAAAATTTGCTTTGTGCGCTGGTTGCCATATGCCCGACGGTACCGGTAATCAGGTGCTGGGTGCGCCAAATCTGACAGACAATATCTGGTTATACGGTGGCTCTCCTCGTACTATCAGGGAATCGATCGCCAAGGGTCGTAGTGGTAAAATGCCGGCACACAATGAATTTCTGGGTAAGGCAAAATCGCACATCCTGGCAGCTTATGTCTATAGCCTGTCGAACTGATCAGGCTATTCTCAGGAATATGTACATGGACGTTAATTAGCTGTAATATACGCAGTTATGAGCATGAGTGATATTCCTATAATACAGCGTGTCGTGGCAATTCTATGGCCGTCATTTATTGTAGCCGGAATTGCAACTGTATTGTTCACCACTGCGTTTGATCCCGCCAATATTTCTATATTTGCAGACTATGGTATAAGTCGGCTAGGTAGTTACACCATCTGCTTTTTTCTATTCTGGTTGTTTGGTGCGGTAACATCGACTGCAACCTGTTATTTTTTAAAACCCTGTGATGCAGTTAATAAACGAAAATCGTCAGGTGATTCGGGCTCAGTTAAAGAATAGTCATAAACACACACGTGTAAAAAATGCTGCTTTGTTAATTGTTGACCTTTGAAATATAATGACAGCAGCAGTATAAGTATAAGGTAATAAACTAATAATGGTTGAAAGCTCCCAGGTAGTCGCTAAGGCGGTTGCTAACAAATCAGATGAAGAAGTTGAGCAGTCGTTATATGCAAAACGTCAGAAAATCTATGTGCGTGAAGTACACGGCCTGTTCGCCAGATTACGCGCAATGGGCGTACTCGGATTGCTCGGTCTGTTCTATATCATTCCCTGGTTAAACCTGGACGGTCATCAGGCTGTACTGTTTGACCTGCCAGCGCGTAAGTTTTACATCCTGAATATGGTGTTCTGGCCACAGGATTTCTTTTACCTTGCCTTATTATTAATCGTTAGCGCCCTGACCCTGTTTTTTGTTACCGCACTTGCCGGTCGCGTCTGGTGTGGCTATGCCTGCCCGCAAACAGTATGGACTGAAGCGTTTCTGTGGATCGAGAGGAAAGTTGAAGGCTCTCGGCAGCAGCAAATGAAACTTGATAAGGGAGCTAATTCCTTTCGCAAGATTCGAATTAAAGCAACAAAACATTTTCTCTGGGCTGCCTTTGCCTTATTCACCGGATTAACATTCGTTGGCTATTTTTCGCCCATGCGTGAATTAGCTGTAAATTTTCTAAGCTTTAACACCGGTCCGTGGGAAACATTCTGGATTTACTTTTATGGCTTTGCCACCTATGGAAATGCCGGCTGGTTGAGAGAGCAGGTCTGCCTGTACATGTGCCCTTACGCGCGTTTCCAAAGCGCGATGTTCGACAAGGACACGATGATAATTTCATTCGATGAGTCGCGCGGTTTGCCGAAAGGGCCAAGGAAAAAATCGGTAGACAAGGTTGCCGCTGGCCTGGGTGACTGTATTGACTGTACTATCTGTGTGCAGGTATGCCCCACGGGTATCGATATCCGTAATGGTTTGCAATACCAGTGCATCGGTTGCGCCGCATGCATTGACGCCTGTGATGACGTTATGGATAAAATGGGTTATGACCGCGGGCTGATTCGCTACACCACGGAGCACAGCCTGATGGGTAAACATACCCACATTCTGCGCCCGCGCGTCATTGTATATGCATTAATTTTATTTGGTATCACGGTGAGTGCCTTTTATTCTATTTTGACTCGCACGCCAATCGCGATGGACGTTATACGCGATCGTAACAGTTTGTATCGAGAAACCAATGAAGGACTGATTGAAAACGTTTATATCATCAAGCTGCTGAATATGGATAAACAGGACCATTCTTATACGTTGACTGCAGCGGGTATACCTGATTTAATCCTCAAGAAAGACACTGACAAGATAGTTGTCAAATCAGGTGAAGTTGTTGAACTCCCGGTTCGCGTGCAGGTTGATGCCTATGACCTAAAGCAGCGCAGTAGTGAAATCTCCTTTACCTTAACAGCGATAGGTAATGATGATCTAAGTGTAGTGGAGGAAGCGCGCTTCCTCGGGCCCGCATATTAAATAACTGGTACCCGTTAGCATGACAAACACTATTGTGTTAAGTAAAAACAATAAACCATGGTACCGTTTTCCACTGGTATGGATGCTTGTTGCTATCCCGTTTTCCGCTGTTATCATGGGTGTTGTCATGGTCTGGCTGGCAGTAGATACCAATGATGGACTGGTGGTCGATGATTATTACAAGCAGGGTCTGGAAATAAATCGTGTTATTGAGCGCGATAAAAAAGCGGCAGAGCTTGGCATAAGCGCTGTCATTGTATTTGATAATAGCGCAAGAATTATCAAGACGAAATTTGATAAAGGCTCACTTGTGACTTTTCCGGAACGTTTGCAGGTTCAGTTGCAGCATGCAACGCGTGCAAATAGTGATATCTCTATATGGTTAGATCATGGTATCGATAATCAGTATATTGGCTACCTCGATCACACTATAACCGAAGGTATCTGGTATTTTCAGATTTCAGGCAGCACCGATACAGGCGACGGCTGGAGAGTGGATGCGCGAAGTCGGGTGGGTCCAAAGAATGTGATTCATTTACAAAGCGACTACGAATAAAACAGTGAAAAGTGAATAACGAAAAGTGAACAATTAAAAACCTGAAAACAATCGCACTGTATTTTTCATTTATCACTATTCATTTTTCATTGTTTTTTGGTTCACTAATTTTTTAATGACAACCCGGTTTCTGCCAGCCTGTTTTGCCTGATACAGTGCTTCGTCAGCTTTTTTAAGCAATAGCTGATCCAGGTCATCCGGCAGGTAGGCAAGGCCTTTGCTGCCTGAGCCGGTTTGATATTTGATCTGGCTAAGTGATGCCATTCCAATGGATACTGTTATGTTTAAGGTAACATTATTAAACACAAGATTTTGACTTTCTACCTTGCGCCGGATACGTTCAGCTACGCCATTGGCAATTTGTAAACCTGTGTCGGGCAAAATAATCGCGAACTCTTCACCGCCGTAGCGCGCGACAATATCACTGGAGCGAACCTGTTCACGCATTAAGTTGACCAGTTTGACCAGCACTGCGTCTCCAGCCTGATGACCGTATTTATCATTGACCTGTTTGAAAAAATCGATATCAATAAACAGGAATACCAGGTCAGATTTCTTGCGCACACAGCGGGCAATTTCGTTTTTTAACTGCTCGTCGAAATAGCGGCGGTTGTAAGCGCTGGTTAATCCATCCTGGTAGCCAAGTTCCAGTATTCTTTGCCGATTAATGCAGTTTTCAATGGAAATTGCAGTCATCGCGGCAAGTTTGTCGAGAAATATTGTGCTATCCGTTTTGTGATAGCGGTTTTTGTTTTTGCTTAACAGCAATTGAATGCCGATTAACTCCTTGCCGCGTTTTAATGGCAACAGGGCGGCGGATTTGTATTTATTGATTTTTTTGGTGCCGATTAACCACTCATATTGTTGTGGAATATGGGATCCCAGTATGGTGTGAGCTGGAATATCTGATATTAGTTGCTGACAGGTTTCGCTATCAACAAAGCTTAAGCCCCTGTACTGGTGCTGGTAACTTTGCGTTAGCAGCCGCTCGACTTCATGGTAACGGTCAACAAGGCAAATGTGAATTTCGTCGATACGAAATATTTTCTGTTCTTCAAGAAGCAGGCGAAACAGCTCCTGTGGGCCCTGGGCGGCCATGACAGACAGCGAAAAGTCGTCGAATGTAGTTCTATGTGGCGGCTCATTATGACGTGATTGCTGAAGCAGTCGATCAAGTTCGTCTCTTAATGGCTTATTTTTTTTTAGGCGCATTTCTTCCATCGCGCTATTTATAACACACTTTGAAGCGCCATATAAACAAAACAACCTTATCTATTAACCCGGCGACAATATATATTGTCGCCGGGTTAATAGATAAGGTCTTATTTGCGGCAATCTGTTTGCAGGTATATGTGTCCGGGTATCGGTTTAATGTCTGAAATGGCGCATGCCGGTGAATATCATCGCCATGCCATGCTCATTGGCTGCAGCGATAACTTCTTCATCGCGCATCGAGCCGCCCGGCTGAATAACTGCAACAATGCCGGCATCGTGTGCGGCATCAATACCGTCACGGAATGGGAAGAATGCATCTGATGCCATCACGGACCCGGCTACTTCCAGCCCGGCATGTTCCGCCTTGATGCCGGCAATACGGGCACTGTTAATGCGGCTCATCTGGCCGGCACCAACGCCAATCGTCATGTTATTCTTTGCATACACGATGGCATTGGATTTGACGTATTTGGCGACTTTCCAGCTGAACAGCAAGTCATTTAATTCCTGTTCTGTTGGCTGGCGTTCACTGACAACCTTGAGTTCATTATAGAGTAGCAGATCGGCATCCTGTACCAGCAGGCCGCCATTAACGCGCTTGTAATCCATACGTGAGCTGACGCCTTCCCATTGTCCACACTCAAGCAGGCGGACGTTTTTCTTTTCGGCAACGGCTGTTATGGCGGCATCACTGACAGCGGGGGCAATAATAACCTCAACAAACTGGCGTTCTACAATGGCTTTTGCGGTATCGCCATCCAGTTGATGATTGAAAGCAATGATGCCGCCAAAGGCGGATTCGGGGTCAGTACTGTAGGCCTTGTTGTATGCGTTCAGAATGTTGTCATTGACGGCAACACCGCAGGGGTTGGCATGCTTAACGATGACACAGGCGGGCTCGTCAAACTGCTTGACGCACTCCAGCGCGGCATCGGTATCGCCGATATTATTGTATGAAAGCTCTTTGCCCTGCAGCTGTTTTGCAGTCGCAATACAGGCTTCGGTGACATTTTTCTCTGTATAGAATGCGGCGTGCTGATGCGGGTTTTCACCGTAACGCATTTCCTGTGCCTTGTTAAATTGCAGGTTGATAGTGCGCGGCAGTTCGAGCATTCCGCCATCGGCTTTAATCCTTCCAAGATAATTGGCAATCATGCCATCATAACCGGCAGTGTGTTCAAAGGCTTTGACGGCAAGATTGAAGCGGGTGTCATTTCCAATGACGCCATCATTATCGTTCAATTCTGCAAGCACGTATTGGTAGTCGGCAGGGTCGACAACAACAGTAACATAAGCGTAGTTCTTGGCAGTGGCACGTACCATGGCAGGACCGCCAATATCGATGTTTTCGATAGCATCGTCTAAGGCGCAGTTTTCCCTGGCAATAGCTGCTTCGAAGGGGTATAGATTGACCACCACCAGGTCTATCGGCTTAATGTCGTTTTCTTTCATTACGCCGTCATCGATACCACGTCGGCCTAAAATGCCGCCGTGTATTTTTGGATGCAGGGTCTTAACGCGGCCATCCATGATTTCCGGGAAACCTGTATGTCTTGAAACTTCCATCACGGGGATGAAATTATCAGTGAGTAATTTGGCTGTTCCGCCTGTAGAAAGTATCTCCACGCCTTTATCGTGCAGTGCTTTGGCAAATTCGATGATGCCGTTTTTATCGGAAACACTGATGAGTGCGCGTCGCACGGGACGTGAAGAATCGTTAATCATTATAATACAGCCCTTATAGAAATTTTACGGCGGCAATTATAACCGAGAGCCGTATTTTATGTCACTTGGAAAAGCCTTACGTGTAGGCGGTTGTGCCAGGTATTATTGCGTTTAACCCGAGATAACTGCTGGAAACTTAATTTGCAAAATGATGAATTAAGAACCCCTTGATATCACTTGTGAAGATTATAACTGCGTAATTTTTTACGCAGGGTACCACGATTCAAACCAAGCAACTCTGCAGCACGTGACTGGTTTCCCTTGGTGTGTTCCAGGATGGCTTCAAATAAAGGCTGTTCAATTTGTTTGAGCACCAGGTCATACATATTACTTGGCTGGGCACCGTCTAACTCGTAGAGATAACGACGGATGGAATGTTTTACAGCGTGACTGAGTTGTGAAATTTCCTCGGTGTCTCCCATGCTCTGGCTCTCAATCTTTGAATTCTTGGAGGTTTTATGCCGCTAGCTGTGGTTGTAATTTAAGAAATTCGGTAACGAGTTGAAGCTGGATGCTAGCGTTATCAACCATATTTACACGTGATCTAAATAAATCAGACCCATGTCTTTTTGTAATATACCATCCTATATGTTTTCTTGCTATACGAACACCCCGTGGATCGCCATAAAATTGATATATGTCATGCAGGTGGCTGGTGACTATCTGGCGGATTTCTTCATCTGTTGGTGTTGCTAATAACGTGTTTTCGGCAAGATAATGTTTTATTTGCCTGAATATCCAGGGGTTGCCCTGGGCGGCACGGCCTATCATAAGGCCGTCGACATTGGTGTAGCTGAGAACTGCTTTAGCTTTTTGCGGAGCAGTGATATCACCGTTAGCAATCACCGGGATTGAAATGGCTGATTTAACTTCCGCGATGGTTTCGTATTCCGCTTCACCTTTGTAGGCATCAGCACGGGTTCGACCATGCACAAAGAGCGCCTGTATTCCATTTTGTTCAGCGATTTTGGCAATGTTTGCTGCATTCTTGTTTTGCCTGTCCCAGCCGGTGCGTATCTTTAAAGTAACCGGTACCTGTACCGCTTTAACAACTGCAGAAACAATATCCGCAACCAGGGCTTCATTTTTCAGCAAAGCGGATCCCGCGAGTACATTGCAGACTTTTTTGGCCGGGCATCCCATATTGATATCAATAATCTGTGCACCGTGCTCTACGTTAAATTTTGCAGCTGCTGCCATCTTCAGCGGGTCAGTCCCTGCAATCTGTACGCTTCGTATACCCAATTCACCCGCGTGGTTTAGCCGAAGCTGTGTTTTCCTGGAGTTCCACAGGTGTTTTTCAGATGTCACCATTTCAGACACGCATAAATCAGCGCCCAGTTGATGACAAAGGTTTCTGAACGGTCTATCGCTAATGCCTGCCATGGGTGCCAGCATTACTGGCGTATTAAATTTGTATTTACCAATATACATTACTGCTACTATTAGACTTATTGCACGGCGATGGGGGCATGCCTGTATTACACCTGTTGTTACAAGTTACAGAAAGTTGAACTCATAAGTCATTGCATGTTTGCCAGGGTCCTGTATTTCCAGAGTAAGACTGGCACTTGTGTCCGGTGGTAACAGCGCCTGCTGATATTTGCCGCCGGGTTTGTTTTCTGCAGATAAATACTCATGCGGATAAAAATTCCTCGAGGCTACGGCATTGCCGCGTATATCGGAAAAGCTGATGTTCATAACAGGGTAAGGTTGCGAGAATCTGGCATTGTTTTTCATGGTAACGTCTACCATGAGTGCATTCTTTTCATTTGGATGGGTATAAATATTTCGTGCTATCAGCTCAATTTTCGATGCATCGCGCATCGATACTTTACTGCAATTAATCTGCTGGCATAGCTTATCCATTACGGCCTGCAGTTCAGGGATTTGACGGTACTGATCGCGATGAAACCAGATATATTCAAGAAACAGGCTTGCAGTTAGTAACAGGGTGCCAATGGTCCAGAGCAAGGTTGATGTTGCGGAACGCTTATCAGAAGCATATCGCCTGCGTAATTTCTCGGGTACCACATGAGACAGTGATTCAGTGATTTCTTCATTGAAAAAATCAAGGGCATCTTCCTTTATTTTGCTGGAAGAAGTCGTGTAATTTTCAGCAAAGCTGTTTGAGTCATTGTTGACGGCCGTGTTCTGGTTTTTTGAAATATCTTGCTGATCGTTTTGTGGTTCAGCGGCTATTTCGGATAAATCATCATCTGCATCGAACGCATTGGCTGATGATGGCGGGTAGTCATGTTCCTGGTGCGCCGTTTTCGCCACAACTTCGAAAACATTAAAAACTTTCTCACAGATGCCGCAACGCACAAAGCCATTGGCAACATTGATTTGTGCTTCAGTGACCCTGAATTGTGTCTTGCAATGTGGGCAGTGAGTTTGCATTTGATATTAACTTTATCGTATATGTTTTTTCCGCAAATGAACGCGAATAAACACAAATATAACTTTAATCTGGCGCGAATAAAGGTTCAACATTCCGGGGAGTTGCCTGATCTGGTTTTCCGGGTCGCTCTACCATTTATTTACATGTATGTATCATGTATAGCTATAGCCCTGTTACTGTACTGCCTGTATAAGCTCGCTCCCTGGAGGCATCTTAGCTGGATGTACAAAGGACGCAGTCCAAAAAATCTTTTGAATTTTAAAAATTGGCGTTGATTTGCGTGCATTTGTGGATAAATTATTTTTTATGCCGATTAAATATATAGTTATGTTAAAGATTAAACCCTTTGTTACCCTGTAGTCCACCACTATGGACAGCGACAATCACCGTACCGGGGTTAAATGTTCCGGATTTAATCAGCTCAAATAAACCATAAAACATTTTAGCAGTATAAACAGCATCCAGTTCAATGTCATACTGGGAATGAAATTGTCGCATAAAAGCGATCAGTTCAGCAGTGATTTTTGCATATCCGCCAAAATGAAATCGGCTTTCAATGCGCCAGTTTGATGCAGTGTTCAGGTCGCCGAGAAAATTGCTGACTTCAGCCGTCAGAAATTCGCCGCCTTTAAGGGCTGAAAAACCGATGGCGGACTTTGTCGATGCGTATTTTACTTCTTCAATGCCCGCGATTAAACCTGCCAGTGTTGCGCCAGTGCCGCTGGCACAGCAGATAACATCGAACGCGCCACCCGTTTCACTGTTGATCTCGTGTACTGTTTCACCGCAGCCCCTGACAGCCAGCGCATTACTGCCGCCTTCGGGCAGGATATAAACATTACCAAACTGTTTTTTTATGTCTGTTAGAAACGAGGATTCATGTTTGTGCCGGTACTGTTCCCTGTCGATGTAATGCAATTTCATGCCGCATGCTTCGGCAAAGGAAAGTGTGGTATTAAGCGGCGTATGCGGTTCACCGCGGATAAGACCAATGGTGTTGAAGCCAAGGTGTTTGCCTGCGGCGGCCGTTGCGTAAATATGGTTGGACCATGCGCCGCCGAATGTCAGCAAGGTATCGAACTGATTTTCTCTGGCATATATCAGGTTAGGTTTTAATTTACGCCACTTGTTGCCGCCAAGCTGAGGATGGATTAAATCGTCTCGCTTAACGTAGAGCTCAATACCGGCATTATCAAGCAAAGCGCTCTGCA
>JAJDNP010000114.1 GCA_022340645.1 Gammaproteobacteria bacterium
GTAACCTGTTGGCGGAACTTCCACAGATTTAATCTGTAAGGGCACATAGTCATCTCCTGCCCTGATATAAATGGACTGCAGAAATGACTGGTGAAAAGAAGTGAATGCCTGCTGCAGCTCGTTGGCAGGCATTTTGCGCAATACGTCGTATTCAGCCGCCGTTGGCGCATCACGGGTATTTTTATAGCGGGCATTGATACCCGTTAACAGCGCTTCGATACTGGCACGCACCTCAACATCGAGCAATCGATCCTGGTCGACATTGATCTCAATCAGCGCGGGCTTAACAACATCGGCCAGTACCGAATTATAAGGCAGACAGCTGAAAATAATAAAGAGCAGTATTTTTTTGTTAAAGCGAAAACACATAAGAACGCGGATATTACACAAATCCCAGCTATCAAATCAGTCAATTTTGAATAAATTGCCCGTATATTCGTCAATATTCAATTACCTGCTCTGCGTAAAACTAACCATTTCGCTTCATTTGCGTTATTATTTGCACTCTTTCTAAAAACAAGAAAAAAGCTATCGTAATAAATTAATACTGTGAGGAAATTTCATGTCTACTATTGATCGCCGTACGTTCCTGAAACTTATGGGATTAAGCGCCACTGCCTGTGGCACTGGTCTGCTATCTGCATGCAATAACAGCAATGGAGCTATGGCAGGAGCCGAAACAGTAAAATTGGCTGATGGTTTTTACGACCTGCCCATGAAAGGCAACGTCCGTATATTACATACCACCGATGTCCATGGCCAGTTGCAGCCAGTCTATTTCAGAGAGCCTAATGTCAACCTGGGTATAGGGGATGCATTTGGCCGCCCGCCACACCTGGTTGGCAATAAACTGTTACAGGCGATGAATTTAAAACCGGACACAGCCGAATCCTATGCCTACACCTATCTGGATTTTGAAAATGCTGCGCTTAAATACGGAAGAATGGGCGGCTTTCCGCAGATAAAAACCCTGCTTGACAGGCTGCGCAAACAGGCTGGCGGCCGTCATAATACGATCACCCTTGATGGCGGCGACCTTTGGCAGGGTTCAGGTACAGCGCTGTGGACACGCGGGGTAGACATGGTCGAAGCCTCGAATATCCTGGGCGTCGATGTCATGGTTGGCCACTGGGAATTTACCTACAAGGAAAACGAGGTATTAAGCAACGTCGCCATGTTTAAAGGCGATTTCATCGGCCAGAATGTACGCGTCAAAGAATCCTCATTGATGGATGACAATTACCTGAAGATGACCGAAACCTTCGATGGCCGCGGCCTGTACGATGAAGACGCCGGTTATGCATTCCAGCCATACGTCATCAAGGAAATCAACGGCGCAAAAATCTGCATCGTTGGCCAGGCATTTCCGCGTACCGGCAATGCCAACCCGCCAGAATTCTTCCCGGACTGGTCATTCGGTCTGCGGGAAGATGACATGATTGAACTGGTGAAGGCAATTCGTGCAGAAGAAAAACCCGATGCGGTCGTATTGCTATCGCACAACGGCATGGACGTTGATATAAAAATGGCTGAACGGGTACCGGGTCTGAATGCCGTGTTTGGCGGCCATACACATGATGGCATACCTGAACCGATCAAGGTTAAAAATGTTGAAGGCCATACCTGCTGGGTAACCAATGCCGGTTCAAACGGTAAATTCGTCGGCGTCATGGATTTTGATATCAAGGACGGCAAACTCAACGGCATGCATTACAGAATGTTGCCGGTCATTTCTGACGCCCTGCCTGCTGATAAGGAAATGCAGGCATTCATAAATCAGATGCGAGGTACGGTGTATGATGAAAACATCGTTGAAAGCCGACTCAAAGAGATGTTCTATAACAAATCCCGCGTCGGTAAAACTTTTGACGAAATACTTGGCGAGAAACTCGCTATTGCCGACAGGCTGCTGTACCGCCGCGGTAACTTCATGGGCACCTGGGACCAGATTCTGTGTAATGCATTACGTGAAGAATATGGCGCTGATATCGCCATGTCTGCCGGTGTGCGCTGGGGTACAACCACACTGAAAGGCGACTGGATCACCATGGAAGATGTGATGACGCAGTGTGCGCTAACCTACGGTGAAACCTACGTCACCGAGATGACCGGCCACGATCTGTTAAACATTCTGGAACAGGTGGCTGATAACCTGTTTGATCCCGACCCTTACCTGCAGTCCGGTGGTGACATGGTACGTGTTGGCGGCATGGATTACACTATAAATCCGTCAAAACCCCTGTATGAACGTATTACAGATGCCCGCCTGGATAACGGCCACCTGATTGAAGCCGATGCCAAGTACAAGGTTGCCGGCTGGGCACAGGTAAACCGCACCCCCGATGGCCCACTGATGTGGGACGTGGTGCGTAATTATATCGTTAAAAACAGGGGCAAGGATAACGTGCTAAAACTTGCCAAAATCAACCATCCTAAACTTATTGGGGTAGCAAATAATCCGGGTATCGCTGATTACCCTGGTGAAATGGGATAAATAATAAAGTTGGCAGTTAAAATAACACCGGCATTTCGCAAGGGTTTTATCTGCCAACTGCCAACTTTCTTCTTTATTTACAGAGGCGGATCGACACGTTCCGCGGTTGATGTATTCACTCGAAACCAGCCCGCGATCGAATAGCGGTCGCGATGAGCCGTCAATACTTCATGCGGAAAATCTTCACTGAGAAAAACCACTACCGTGCCGGCTGCCGGTGTAATTCGCAAGCCTTCCATATCATGCATATCGCGGTAGAGTAACAGTTCGCCACCGTCATCCAGTGTCCAGTCGGGATTTAGATAGACCACCAGTGAAAGCACACGGTTGGCCTCCCCTTTAAACGCATCAAGATGACGCCTGTAATAATCTCCCGGTGAATAATGCGCAAAATGGCTTTCAAAAGAGAACAGGCCCAGAAACAGCCGCCGGTTTAAAAACTGCTGAAGCTCTGCAGCCCAGGATAACCAGCGTCGCCCAGGCTCCGATTCACCTGTAATCCAGCAGATTTCATCCTGGCGTACAAATATGTTTTGCATATGCTGTGTATCGCGACCGATACCTGCCTGGGTAAACTTTCCAGCATTCATCTGCGCAAGGTGCTCAAGCAGTAATCCCGGATGTAGCGCTGCCGGGTTAACGCTATAGCCTTTGCTGCTTATATCGTTGGCAATACGTTGAAACAGGCCATCGTTTGTATATTCATCATAATCATTAACAAAGCTTTCAATTGCAGCCATGGGGCTCCGGTGGGTAAAAAAATTAGCCAGGTATCAGCGAAATAGTAACAGTATTACCTGACCATGTGGGAGTTTGTTGAATCGGCCTGAATTTAGACGGGTATATATCTACCTGCGACCGAATAATGAGCCCAGAATACCGCGAACGATCTGGCGGCCTATCTGGCTGCCAATACTGCGCGCCGTGCTGGTAATCAGCGCCTCTACCGGTGTCTGCCGTGTGCTGTGTCTGCTGCCGGCTTTCGCCCTGGCATTGTTTTCTGCTGCAGTCTGCGCCTGCTGTTCTGCCTTCTGTTTCAGTATCTCGTACGCGGACTCACGGTCGATGACCGTATCATATCGTCCCCGGTACGGCGAACGCGACAGGTATTCGCTGCGCTCACTGTCTGTCAGCGGTCCAATACGTGATTCCGGCGGCTTGATATAGACATGCTCAACAGGTGTCGGTCTGCCTGCAGCATCCAGCACGGAAACCAGCGCCTCGCCAACGCCAAGCTCCGTGATCAGCTGCTCGGTATTAATGTTTGGGTTCTGCCGGAATGATGATGCGGCCGCTTTTACGGCTTTTTGATCTCTCGGTGTAAAGGCGCGCAGGGCATGCTGAATTTTCATGCCGAGCTGGCCGAGGATCGCTTGCGGTATATCCATCGGGTTCTGGCTGATAAAGTAAACACCGATGCCCTTCGAACGAATCAGCCGTACAACCTGCTCAATCTTGTCAAGCAGCGCTTCGGGTGCATCATCAAATATCAGATGAGCCTCATCAAAAAACAGCACCAGTTTCGGCCTGTCAGCATCACCGACTTCAGCAAGGTTTTCAAACAGCTCGGCTAACAGCCAGAGCAGAAAGCAGGCGTATAAACGGGGCGACTGATGAATGACTGTGCTTGCATCGAAAACGTTAACCACGCCATTGCCCGAAAAGTCCGTGCTGATTAAATCATCCAGCTTAACAGCCGGCTCGTTGAAGAAGTTCTCGGCACCCTGCTCTTCAAGGATTAACAGCTTGCGCTGTATGGCGCCAATACTGGCAGCCGAGATGTTGCCGTATTCAGCCTGCAGTTGCCTTGCATTGCCAGCCATCCATTGCAGCATGGCGCGCAGGTCCTTTAAATCCAGCAGCAACAAGCCGTTGTCATCGGCTATCTTGAAACAGGAATACAGCACCCCGCTCTGGGTATCATTGAGCTCAAGCAGACTGGTCAGCAGCAGCGGGCCCATGTCGGATATCGTGGTTCTGATATTATGGCCTTTAACACCGAACAGGTCCCAGAACACGGCTGGATTGGCGCGAAACTGGAAATTTTCCAGTCCCAGCTGCTTTACACGGGCTTCAATTTTCGGATGGGGACGGCCCGCTGCAGCCAGTCCGGAAAGATCGCCCTTCACATCTGCGAGAAAAACCGGAACGCCGATGCGTGAAAAACCCTCGGCAAGATTCTGCAGCGTGACGGTTTTGCCTGTTCCTGTGGCGCCGGCGATCAGGCCGTGCCTGTTTGCCATGCGGGCATCCAGTAAACACTGTCCGCTGTCGCTAGCGCCAATGAAAACTGCTGCAGCTTGAATCATTGTAACTCTCCATTAAACATACGGGTAAGCAAATAAGATGCGAATGGTTTTTGCTGAAACCAGTATGCATGTCATTTCGAACGCTGTCACGGCAGGCCGTTAACAAGCGGTAGTTTTCCGCGCAAGATATCCTTGTGCGCCGTAATGATGAAACCGCCGCGATGTCGCACTAGCTGACCCAGGCACGTGCGTTTCTGAATACTCTCATCCATGGCGAATCCTCCTGCCAGTCTTCCGGGTGCCAGGAATTCTGCACTGCGCGGAACACGCGTTCCGGATGCGGCATCATGATTGTCGCTCGTCCGTCACTGGTGGTAAAGCCGGTATTGCCGAACGGTGACCCGTTGGGATTCGCCGGGTAGGTTACTGTCGCCTTACCGTGGTTGTCCACGTAATGCAATACGCTGATGACGTTGTTGAAATGTGCTTCGTCACGATATTCCGCCCTGCCTTCGCCATGGGCAACAGCGATCGGCATACGGGAACCCATCATGCCCTGCAGCAGGATAGATGGCGACTCGGTAATTTCGACCATGCTGAATCGCGCTTCGAACTGTTCCGAGTTGTTGCGCACGAAGTGCGGCCAGTATTCGGCCCCGGGGATGAGTTCCTTGAGGTTGGCCATCATCTGGCAGCCGTTGCATACACCCAGGCTGAAGGTGTCTTCACGATTGAAGTACTGCTGGAATATATCCCGTGCACGCGGATTGAACAGGATTGATTTTGCCCAGCCTTCACCGGCGCCAAGCACGTCGCCATAGGAAAAGCCGCCGCAGGCGACCAGCCCTTTGAACTCATCCAGCTGCAGGCCGCGGTCAATAATATCGCTCATGTGCACGTCTATGGTCTCAAAGCCCGCGCGATGGAAAGCAGCAGCCATTTCGAGCTGGCCGTTCACGCCCTGCTCGCGCAGGATGGCAATCCTGGGACGTGCGGTGTTGATGTAAGGTGCGGTAATCTCTTCGTTGATATCAAAAGTTATCTGGGCGTGCAATCCCGGGTTGGACTGTGCAATGCCATCAAATTCCTGCTGGGCGCATTCCGGATTGTCGCGCAGACGCTGCATGTGATAACTGGTTTCACTCCAGGCCTGCTGCAAGGATGCGCGTGACGCTGAAAACACGGGAAAACCATTGTTGCTGAATGTAATCTGGTCTTCTTCGTTTACCTTGCCGAGATCATGCAGGCACTGTGCCAGACCTGCCCTGGCGAATGCCGCTTCAATGCTTTCCAGATCATGACAATGAATCTGTATAACACCGCCAATCTCTTCATTAAATAACACAGACACGGCGTCACTGTCATCATCCGTGAGCATTGAGTCGAGCTGAATATCCAGGCCGCAATGACCGGCAAAGGCCATTTCGGCCAGGCAGGCAAACAGGCCGCCATCGGAACGGTCGTGCCAGGCAAGTATTTTTCCTTCGCTGTTTAACTGCTGGAAAACATTAAACAATGATTTTAACTGCTCGGCATCATCAAGGTCAGGCGGTACATCGCCTGTCTGCTTACAGGTTTGCGCCAGTGCAGAGCAGCCCAGCCGGTTTTGGCCATTACCCAGATCGATTAACATCAGGCCGGTACATTCAATGTCGGTACGGATTTGCGGTGTCAGGGTTTTGCGCACATCAGTCACAGGAGTAAATGCGGAAATAATCAATGACAGCGGCGCCGTTACCGATTTATCAACCCCGCCGTCTTGCCACACGGTTTTCATCGACATCGAATCCTTGCCGACAGGGATGGTCAGGCCCAGCTGCGGGCAGATTTCCATGCCGACCGCTTTCACCGTTTCATACAGCTTTGCGTCCTCACCCGGATGCCCTGCCGGCGCCATCCAGTTAGCGGATAATTTTATATCCGACAGTTTTTCGATGGATGCCGCCATGATATTCGTGACTGACTCGGCAATCGCCATGCGGGCTGAAGCCGGGCCATCGAGCAGCGCAACCGGGGTGCGTTCGCCTATCGCCATGGCTTCGCCACAATAAGCTTCATATGAGGATGTTGTTACCGCCACGTCAGCCACCGGTACCTGCCACGGACCGACCATCTGGTCACGTGTCACCATGCCGGTAACACTGCGGTCACCGATGGTAATCAAAAAGGATTTATTGGCGACCGCAGGCAGCCGTAAGACATTAAAAGCAGCTTCTGTAATATCAATGGCATGCGTATCCAGCGGCTGGTATTTTACCTCAACACGCTGCACCTCGCGCAGCATTTTCGGCGGCTTGCCAAGCAGCACATCCAGCGGCATATCAACCGGGTAATTATCAAAATAGCGGTCGTGTACTTTTAGAGTTTGCGCTTGTGTGGTTACACCTAGAATCGCGTACGGGCAGCGCTCACGCGCACACAGCTTTTTAAAATCTTCAATACGCTCTGGATCGACCGCAATCACGTAACGTTCCTGCGATTCATTGCACCAGATTTGCATTGGCGTCATCCCCGGCTCATCGTTGTGCACTTCACGCAGTTCGAATTCAGCGCCACGACCGCCGTCATGCACCAGTTCGGGCAGCGCGTTGGAGAGGCCGCCGGCACCGACATCATGAATGGATAAAATGGGGTTATTTTCTGCCCGTGACCAGCAGCCATCGATAACTTCCTGGCAGCGCCGCTGCATTTCCGGGTTGCCGCGCTGTACCGAAGCAAAATCAAGGTCCTCCGCACTGGCGCCGCTGTCCATTGACGATGCCGCACCGCCGCCAAGGCCGATTAACATGGCCGGGCCGCCCAGTACCACGACAGGTGTTCCCACGGGCAGCGCCAGTTTTTCAATATGCCTGTCACGAATATTGCCGTAGCCGCCTGCGAGCATGATTGGCTTGTGATAACCGCGGACCTCTTCACCCGGCTTTCCATCAATCATGGGCCCGGGAATTTTTTCCTCGAAAGTACGGAAATAACCAGCAATATTAGGCCGGCCAAATTCATTATTGAATGCCGCCGCGCCTATCGGGCCTTCCAGCATAATATCGAGGGCTGAAACAATGCGGCCCGGTTTGCCATAATCCGTTTCCCATGGCTGCCGGCACTCCGCTATATTTAAATTGGAAACGGAAAAGCCGCACAGACCCACTTTCGGCCTGGAACCGCGGCCGGTCGCCCCTTCATCGCGAATTTCGCCGCCCGAGCCGGTAGCTGCACCGGGAAACGGCGATATGGCCGTGGGGTGATTATGGGTTTCGACCTTCATCAGCATCGCGATATGCTCGTCAGTATAATCGTAGCGGTGCGTTTCACTGTCGACGATAAATCGCTTTGCCTTATGCGAAGCGATAACCGACGAGTTATCGCTATAGGCGCTTAACACGTCAATCGAATGTGATTCGTAGGTATTGCGGATCATGTTAAATAGCGACCGGTCCTGCTTTTCGCCATCAATTATCCAGTCCGCATTGAAAATCTTGTGACGGCAATGCTCGGAATTCGCCTGCGCGAACATCATCAGTTCGGCATCAACCGGGTTGCGCCTGGCAGAGCTAAAATAAGCCAGTAAATACTCGATTTCATCGTCCGACAGCGCCAGGCCCAGGCGCCGATTGGCTTCCACTAATGCGTGCTGGCCGTTACCGAGAATATCGATCGATTCGCCGGGCGCTGGTTCATGATGACCAAACAGGCATTTTGCCTGATCCATGCTGGCAAGCACCATTTCGGTCATACGGTCGTGCAGGCAATCGGCGACGAACTTATGCTGTGTTTCGTTTAATTGAAAATTATTGGCAAACTGGACATGGTAGGCGATGCCGCGCTCAATCCGGTTAATCCCCTGCAAATTACAATTGTGTGCGATATCGGTCGCTTTCGAAGACCAGGGCGAAATCGTACCGGCACGGGGCACGACAAGGAACAGTTCACCCTCTGACGAGGTTTCCGCCATATGCGGCCCGTATCGCAGCAGTTTTTCAAGCACCGCTGTCTGGTCACCGGTTAACGGCTGTTGGGTATCGGCAAAATGCACATAATGCGCATTCAGCTGCATAGTTTCAGGTAAAACTGATTGTATTTGCTTGATTAATTTAGCCTGACGGAAACTTGATAAGGCTGGTGAACCGATAAAAGTCTGCATTTTTAGATCTGGTTTATTCGTGTTTTGATGTCGAAATGAACCGGCTGAATGTTGATTTTCAGACCTGATAAATTAAACCGGAATGTTACCCTGTTTTTACGAAAGGTGCGAAAAAATTGTCCGGAATAATTTTTCACATAAGCCCCTCGGGGTGAAGCATATGGATATGCTGAATAATTTATTCGCACAATATTCGTCCGCTCTACATCATGTGCGAATAAATTCGCACCTTCCTACAACTTGCAATTTTATTTTTCGTAAATAGAACTATCGAGGTCAGGTAATGTCATATAATAGCAACAGAACTTGACCGTTCTTTATATATCTTCAGGGGATGACACGGCTTCGACGTGGGTAATGAAACCTGAGGTGCATGCCGAGGTGCGAAGTTCCTCGTAAAACCAGTCGCAAAACTTATAGTTGCCAACGACGACAACTACGCTTTAGCAGCTTAATAACCTGCGTAAAGCCCTCGGCCTGATGTGTGCTTATACGCTCAGTTAACCGGGGTCGACTAATATAAGCTCGCGATGAAGTATGTTCTGGGCGGATTCGCTAAAACTTTACAGAAATCGCTGTGTATTTTCCCTGCTCGTCGGGTAATACGCAGTTAAACTAATAGACGAAATAAGCATGTAGAGCCGATGGCGGAGTACTTGCGGACGCGGGTTCGATTCCCGCCATCTCCACCAATGACAAAGGCCACCTGATTTTCAGGTGGCCTTTTTTATTGGTGATGTTGGTGTGGATGACAAATTTGACCGGATCAAATTTGAACATCGGAGGAACGACGATGGCCGTGTAAGGGTGAAGTGCATGGATGCACGGAATAAAACCTGCGTGCCGGGTTCGACTAATTCTGCCCGGAGCATGTGAATGCACGCTTTCTGTGCAGCCGGAAGGGTGAGCTACACGGATGTAGCGAATATTCCCGCGATGCCCACCAGCACCAAATTTAAAGCCGACTTATGTTGAGTTTTTCAGCTTTAATACCGGCGCAAACAGTTATAATACTGCCGCTCAAAGCGGATTGTTAATAACCGGCGCTGGAGAGACGAAAAAACACACAATTCCTGCCTGGTTTCGCGACACCTGAATGAATAATGAAATAATCAATAAAGCGGGAGAAATTCTTTATATCAGTGGCTATGCGGACACCTGTGAGCTGTTTGATACCCACGTGGCTATAGAACATAACGGCAAACAGCTAAATGTAGATCCATTCAAAAATACCCTTGAAGGCAAACGCCAGGCATGTGTCATTATCGAATGGCTAAAGCTGTATAAAAACAAGCTATGGGAAAAATCTACGATCGAGCCAGACCGGCCTGGCCAGACTTCGTGGCAATACATGTTAAAAAGACTTGAATGGTGCCTTTACGCAATGAGCAGATAACCTGTCTGTACAAAACCGCACGAACAGTGTGCCGGTGAATTCCAGATCCTGACAGTTCATCTTACCGCTACAATCAGTCGCACTTTACCAGCGCAATGCGCTTAATCTCGAGACTTTTTTGTATTGATGGGTTTGCATGCGATTGATTATGTTCCTGAGGATGATAACCGCGCTAATGATGTATTCGCCCTTATTGAGCATAACGCATTCAGCGCGCACCGACATGGCGGCATCGGTGATCTCGGGCCGGGAGATAATGCCTTTTTTAGCAAGAGACTCAAGCACCTGGGTTGCCCAGATAACCGGAATATGAGCAGCCTCACACAGCCACAGAATTTCTTCCTGGGTTTCAGCAAGGCGGACACTGCCCAGCTCGACCGCGAGATCCCCCCGTGCAATCATGATGGCAAACTTACCTGGATATGAAAGACCCTTTAAAATTATCTCAGGAAGGTTTTTTACTGCCTCATGCGTTTCAATCTTTGCCACAACAGGCATCAGGCTGTTACGAGCATTTAATTCAGTTATAACCTGCTCAAGATCGTCTGCCGTTTGCACGAATGAAACACCAATTATATCTGCATGACGGCAGACAAAATCGAGATCCTTGATATCTTTGCTGGTGAGCGTAGGCAGATCAAGAACAGTATCGGGAAAATTGAGGCCTTTGTCAGCTTTTATGCTGACACCTTTCGGGCCCGCATGTGTCACGCGCAGACGTAAGCCGTGTTCCATTTTGGATTCGACGACGGAACCGAGCTTACCATCATCGATCCAGACCGTGTCATTGACTTTTATCTGATCGAGGATAGCATCAGTCGAACAGGCAATAATTGCAGGCACGTGTTCACTCGTCATGGGATTGACAGTTGAAGGCACCGATGCTTTTGCATCGCAGCGTAGCTCAAAAATATCGCCCTCGAAAAGTCGAATTTTAGTTTTGCTGTTCTTTTTCGATGCTATCTTACCGGTACGTATTTTCATTCCGGCCAGATCCATAAATATCCTGCACTCTTTACCAGACTCGGCAGCGGCTGCTTGGATAAACTCGACCATGCATTGCCAGTCACTGCTATTGTCATGAGCGCAATTGATACGCGCACAACTCGTGCCATTATTGATCAGGTCTTTAATCAGATTCTCATCCGCTGCTGCTTCGGACGGCAAGGTAGTCATGATGTGTGTATAACCACCATCATATGACTTGCCAAACAATTCCTGGTTACGCCTGGCCAGAATCTGGTTGCCAATGAATTTATTCTGTGCCATGGTGTGTGGCTCTGTATACAGCTGATGGTTTGTCACCTGTGAAAGCAAACCAATAACACGATCGATATTTTCCAGAATATTAGATTCGCCACGTCCAAGTGAAGACAGGCCCAGTTGGGTGAGTTTTTGCTGCAGCGGCCAGTTGTCGCAATGCCTGAATGCCAGGTACAGGCATAAATTCATTGCACTCGTCTGGCGATCGTCATTTGGCAATAGATAACTCAGGCGAGCTAAACGCTCTTCAGCGTGTTGTATAATGTTTGCACGTAACTGCAGTAACTCATCAAGCAAAAGTGATAAATTCGATTCTGTTTCGTATATGTACTGAGGCATGTTCATAGCAGTAATTATCTTATTATTAGATGACAACAATATTACGAAATTGTGAATTAGCGGGTATGTTATCAGGCATCAGCTTGCTGAGGGTGATATGAGAGTATTATCATTAATTAATCGGAATTGCCCGGTTACCGCTTCAAAGTGCTGATTGCAGCTAATTTGTAAGATATTAAATCGGGTTAATTCAACCATGTTTAACATAAACAGGTAACACGCTGTTTAGTCGCATAGATTTCATATATCCGTAATATAACTGTCACAGCACTGAACTAATCTTTTACCTCACTTAAAACACATGTTGAGGATGGATATGAATTTTCCTGCTGTAAGGTTTATAAACTATTTCATAGTAGCTTCTGTTGTTCTGTTTAGTGCCGGCTGTGCAGTCAGCAACTCAAGTAAGAATGCGCCTTCGCAAACATCAGCTCCCCCGGCTGCAGCACCCGTGATGGAAATCTACGAAGTGCATCATGATGGCAGAATAAACGTGTTTTATGACCGCGACTTGTATAAAGAATTTCTTTCAGTGGGTGAAACTCCCTTCCGCTTAACACGTATTGGCGCCGGGCCAAACGGTGAAACACTGGTGTTTGGCCTGACAAAGAAGGATAAGGGAAACCCGGATAATATCGATGTGATAAAAGTTTACGACAATAGCATGCCAGCGCCTGCAGAAATATATGCAGAAATGCAGCGTAATGGCCGTATCTATGTATTTGACAATTTTGATGATATGAAACCGGTGCGTGAATTTGGTAATCCTAATTTGTTCTATACCGAAATCGGCGCAGGACCAAATCGCGAAACGGTGGTTTATGTTTTAAACGAAAAGACCAAGAAAAACCGGCCTGATGCGTTGATTGCAAAATTCAAGAGCATGAATAAGTAACACGGCTGTCTCGTGCGGGCTGCATCATGAATTAACATCTGTTTTGAATACTTTCCGCTTCACCTTGTTCAATGACTGATATGTGTGAGGAATTTATTCATGCACTCACCCTTCCTTTATACGGTCTTCAGCATGAAGACCGTATTTTTTTATGTATACAATAGCGAAATACATAACGGTATTTGTCATATAACTATCACATTCTATTAACTTTTTTTTCATTTACTGGCACTACCCTTTATTCAGAGAATAACTTTTTCTGAGATAATATGTTCAGTATAGAAAACATCATAAAAACCCAGTACCCATCACTTCACGCTAAACACAACAGCCTGGTTAAGCCACTAACGGCTTTTTTACGCCTGCTGTTTCACGAGTCTGAAGTCCAGTCATTTGAAAACAAATACCAGCATCTAACGGGTATGGATTTCGTTGAGCAGGTGCTTGATTATTTTGATTTCAACTACACGGTCAGCCAGCGTTGCCTGGAGAAAATACCCAGTTACGGGAAAATTATCATCGTAGCAAATCATCCGATCGGTACTTTAGATGGCCTGGCGCTGCTCAAAATGGTGCATAAGGTCAGGCCCGACGTGAAGGTGGTCGCCAACCAGATGCTTGCGACCATGAATGCAGTGGAACCTCTGCTTTTACCCGTGGATAACATTAATGGTAAAACTGCAAAAGATAATATAAAAGATATCATTGAATTTGTGAAAAATGATTCCGCCCTGATAATTTTTCCTGCTGGGGAAGTTTCGCGCTTTAGCCCGAAGGGTATAAAAGACGGTGAATGGAACAAAGGCTTTTTAAATATCGCCAACAGCACAAAAGCACCGATTCTGCCTGTGCATATAAACGGACGTAACTCGGTGTTTTTTTACGCGCTTTCTATCGTAGCAAAACCATTATCTACCTTCTGGCTGGTTAATGAAATGTTCAAACAGGAGAACAAGTCGATCATATTTAAGATAGGCGACAAGATCGAACATGATAGTTACAGCCAGCATAATGTCAGCCTGCGAGACACCGCCGCGCTATTTAAGCGCCATGTTTACATGCTTGGGGCGAATAAAAAGCTCGTATTTAGAACACAGGAAGCAATTGCACACCCGGAATGCCGACAGCGTCTGCGCAAAGAATTAAACAACTGCCAGCTGCTCGGTGAGACTGACGATAATAAAAAAATATACCTGTTCGAATACCGGCCCGACACGTCACTCATGCGTGAAATCGGACGTTTGCGAGAACTGTCTTTTCGTGCCGTTGGCGAAGGTACAGGCAGGCGTCGCGACATTGACAAATACGACCGTGAATACATGCACCTGATTTTATGGGATGAGGCGGAACTTGAAATTGCCGGCGCGTACCGCCTGTGCGATACCAACAAAATCCTGTCTTACGCTGACATTGACAGTATTTACACGACATCGTTGTTTAAATATGAGCGTGAAATGAAGCCTTACCTTTATCGTGGCCTGGAACTCGGCCGCAGCTTTGTGCAACCCAGGTACTGGGGGAAGCGAAGCCTGGATTATCTCTGGTATGGCATAGGCGCACTGTTAAGAAACAACCCGCAGTACCGTTATTTATTCGGCCCTGTCACTATCAGCAATACTTATCCGCAATCAGCAAAAGATGCACTGGTTCACTTTTATACACTTTATTTTGGCACGGACATCAAACCCGTAGCCGCTTTTTTACCCTATCAAATCGATGATAAAGCCAGTGAAGCACTGGCCGACGTATTTGCGGGTGATGATTACAATAAAGACTTTAAAAAACTCAAAAGCATCCTAAGCATGACCGGGCATACCGTACCAACACTCTATAAACAATATACCGAGATATGCGAGGAAGGTGGGATAATATTCAGCGATTTTAATATTGACCCTGAATTTTCTGATTGCGTCGACGGCTTTATTATTGTCGATATCGACAAAATAAAGCCGAAGAAGAAAAAACGTTATATGGGCGAAAAATAATATAATGTTAAATCAGGATTGCTTTACAGCCTGTGCGTCGTCATACCAGTCACTCATATCATCATACATGTCACCTTTCATCAGGTAATACGGTGACTTGTAGTATATCCTGATATCGTGAAATGGGTCAGTCAGTATCTTGCAAAACCAGACAAGGCCGGACTGGACTCCCATGAGAAAAAACAGGTGAACCGTCCTGAACAATAATGCACCCGCACCGACAAATAACCAGATGATTGCCATGTTATTGATGAATTGCTGAGAATCCTGATGCGCCTCAAACAGGCTAAATAATGTCGGATCAAATAACAAGGCTACAGGAGATAATATCCATATTGACAACAACACCACCTTGCGGCGCAGGTTATAACCCACTTTTACGCTTTCCTTGTATTCATGCGTAGCATCGTTGACCACATCATATGTTTTCGGTTCAAAAACAAAATGTCCTACCTGTCGCAGTATCATCGCCAGCAGCCAGCCGACTAATACTGCAGCCACGGGGTTGATGAATATCAGTACATAGCTGGCAAGAAAACAGCATGCGCTCATCAGGTGCAATGTCTGGTTTACCCGATTGTGGTGGTAGTAGCGATGGTCATCCCAACGTTGCTGGTTCAGTTCTTCAATAAAGTTCATTTTAGACCTCTTGTGCTGTTAAATTTGTAATACTAGAAAATCAGATTTCCGACAGCAGTGGCTGTCCCATAAAAATTCTGCGCCCCTTTGATACATCTTTGTGCAATCGATAATTTGCCGTTGCGAACAGTATGATGGTGGAACCATGCTGGAAATAACCCATTTCATCTCCTTTGTTATATTGTGCATTGCAGCTCAGGCGGTTTGGCCCGCGATACTGCAAATTCAGCCGCTGTTCCAGGCAATGAAACTTCATACTGGCAACTAATATTGCAGCAACTGGAACCATGGTTATGCTTTTTTGTTCGCTGCCAGCTTCATTATTGACAGGCTCAAGACTGACAACGGCGCGTTCGTTTTTACAATACAGTTTTTCGATACGCCTGAGCGCTATCGGATTGACGTTCCAGGTGTCACCCGAGATGTAATCAATGTGGCTCACATTACAGTCTAGAGGCGCGTGAAAACGATGATACATAGACGACTTTAGTCGGAGTGTCACATATACACCGTCGCGATACTTTTCCTGCAGCGCCTTATCAGCAATGAGGTCACCCAGTTCGTATGGAAATCCTTTTGCCTGGTATACCGTGGTACCTTCAATCCTGCCGCAGGCACCGACGATAGCATCACAGGGACTGATCACTATGTCGTCGTTAGTATCAATCAATCGCGAGCCGCTTTTCAGCTCACGAATAAAGCAGTCATGTAAGCTGGTAAACTCGCTCTTTTTGGCCTCGGAAAGATTCAGATCATCGACAAACAGCTTCCACATAAATATGGAAAAACGTGTCAGCGCTCTGTTTTCTATCCTGCTATACCAGCCCATGAATCGTGTCAGATAACGGCGTGGAACCCTGTTGGTCAATAAAAAATTTAACCGTTCGTGTTGACTCATGTAACGCACGATACTTGCCATAACTAGGGCCTGTTAACACTATTTGAATCGTTACTGTTGCCCCTGGAAAAGCACCAATCAAGGCGCGAGGCGCGTGGTTTGGTCATTCCAAACGAGTAACGAGTAACGCAGAGTGGTGCTTTTCCAGGGGCAACCCGAAGGGCCGGGCACATTTTTCCGGTTAACTGCGTTATCAGTCGTTTATTTAACATAGCTAAATTGCACTCCTTCTGCCTTGTTAACCAACCAAAATAATATAAGCATGGGGCTACCGGCAGTAATGATTCAAATAGTGTTAACAGGCCCTAAGCTACCGAACGTTGTTCTACCTGTCCCTGAACGTCAGCCAGACCCATATCATGGATAAATTGCTGCATGATAGGACCCGCCTGGTAATTTCCTGCTCTCAACATGGCTTTCTGCTTCATTGCAATGCGTTTTGTTTCGCATGAAAAATGACTGATGATGTGTTCACTCATCTGCTGAATATCATTCACCAGGTAGCCACATACGTCATGTTGAATGATATCTTTTGGTCCTTTACAGTCGTATGCAATGGCCGGCATGCCATAGACAAAAGACTCGATGATCACATTGCCAAAAGTATCAAAACGGGATGGAAACACGAAAAGATCAAGACCGGAGTAAAGCTCGGCCATCCTTTTTTTATCGATCCAGCCAAGAAACAATGCTTCAGGTATCTCCTGTTTGAGCGCTTCTTCTGCTGGTCCTGTACCGGCGATAACCAGCCTGATATCCGGTATTTCCTGTTTTACATTTGCCAGGATATCGGGCAAATCAAACACCCCTTTCTCTTTACTGAGCCTGCCGGCAAACAGCAGTACAGGTGTATTCGCATGGGCATCCGGAAACAGTCTTGATTTGCTCACAGCCTTAATCGATTTGTCTCTTTTACCGGTATGATGAGCTGTCAGGTATACCCTGTCTTCATCAAGCTGCATCTGGTGCCCTGTCAGCCAGTTCCTGTGTTCGTTATTGAGTACGAAGACACCAGCGTATTGCTTGTAGAACACGCGTAGCGTACGCCTTAAACGGTCGCGTTCATGCACGTTTAGGTCAGTTGTGTTTTTGATGAAATCCAGCCAGTCAGTATGCATAAAGAAAAAACTGGGAACATTGAACATGTGCTTGATGAACAGGGATACCAGCGCCATCGGTCCTTCCGTTGAACATACAATACGGTCATAACCACCCTCATAAAATACGCGGGCAATTTCCAGCAGATCAGGGATACGAAATTCCTGCTCGCCGAAATCAGGAACGCTGAAACTCGCCAGCGGCCTGACAACATGCAGGTGTGGTTCAGCTTTCGCATCCGCATGGCAGATGAGAAAATCAACCGGCATATCCATTGCCTGTATTTCTGCGAGCTTGCCTGAAAGCGAGCTGGAAACGCCGTTTTTGTCTCTTAATGTGTCAGTAAGATACAAGGCGCGTTTCGGGTGATGATTTTTCCCGATGTGATCAGCAAAATCGTTGAGAAAATTTCGGTTCTGGTATAAGAGACGGGTGCTGCCCAGTGTTGCTCCTGTCAGTATGAGGCTGATCAATACCGGAAAGGAAAGGTTATCGAGCAGCTTGCTAAAATCAAAGCCGCTCATATCGGCCCGGGTGGTTTTATTACCAAACAGCAATACCGTCAGCTGACTGGGTATTTCAAATTTACGGGTTATTTCTTCGGTTGAGAAAGTTTCCAGTTTCTTTTTGTTCTCGGAGTTGGTAAGTTTTTTTACTCTCTGCACGACCAGCCTGCTCAGCTCGGTGAACAGTTCGGTTACTGTCTGATTTACCGTATTGATAAAAACTTCAGGTGGCCCGCTTCTACAGTCAGCAATCTTTTCCAGCTGTTTAACACAAAAGCGATAATCCTTATTAATTTTCCACTTTAACAGTTTGCCCGGTTTCTTTCCCTGCAGTGCGTCGTGAACAAACTCGAAGAATTTCTGCGTGTTTTTGTGTTTTTGCATCTCAAGCAGTAAATTGCTTAGCGCGAAACAGGCAACTTTGTCGGATACTTCACCGCGATGAAAAAGGATACGCAACAGGCCGGGATCCTTAATTTTTGTTGCCACCTGCGAAAAGTAATCGAGTAGCGCAATATTAAGTTTCTGGTTTTCTGCCACATGACCATAGCTACTCAGATTACCATTTCGAATGGCTTCCAGCGCCAGCTCTGATGGCCTGCTGTACCTGAGCTTTTCCTTTAGATCAGGCACGTACAGGTAACTTCCGCACTGCCCCGCAAATATACCCATATGACAATCCGATCCACCGCTTAATATTTTTGGTTTATACGGATCGACATCAAACTCTGCTGGATCAAGACCGTGTTTACGGGCATATTTTATAATTTTTTCAGGCGTCAGACTTTTTGCCCAGTTAAGTGTCAACACGCTTTGCCACAGGTCCCTTTGCCCATTCAGAACTTCAAAACGCTGAAACATCACCGCAAGTTTTTCGAACAGCGTAAGATCAATCTTGTCGTTTCGCGTGTAGAAATACAACGGATGCGGCAGGATAACCGGAATATTACATGATGCCGCATAACGCAAAAAATCATATATATTCTCGCGTTTGTTATTCAAGATTTTTTCCTGTTGCCGTGTAAAACCATAAGTAAGCACGTGCACGAAGAGATTGTATTCCGGGAAAAAACAGGTAAATTCTGCCGCCACCAGCACATCATGCCCGCTATCCAGCAATTCCCAGCAGCTGCGGGCATTATTGTGATTGGTCACGGTAACAACGTCACATCCATTCTGTGTCAGGCACTTGACAAGTTTCTTTGTTTTCAGCCAGGTTTCCGGTAACGATAGAATTCTGCCCCAGAGTTCATCCGGTTTATCGCTGTTAAAATCATGGCAATGCAAATCTATCTTCAGACAATTTTTTCGATCATATTTGTTAGCCTCATGTTCAAGATACTCATCAAACTCGATGCGCAATGCACGGCGAAACTCGCTCATTTCTGAAGCGGAGAAGCTGTTTATCATTCTTGCCGTACCTCTTCGATTGTTTTCTGAGTACAGGTCTTAACAGGGTTCGCCGGCAACTTTCCCAGCAATGGGAAACGAGAGCGCAACATCTCCAGAGTTATCTGCCGCTTGATATCCTTGTTAGTCAGCTGCTGTGCCTCTCCCTGCCACCACCAACCATCGTTTTTCATTTGCCTGACAGCGTTTATGAAACGTCTTTCAACCTCGTCAAAATCATAATCAGAGTAATTAAGACTCATAATGAGTCGGCCACTGCCAATCCAGCTCATTTCAAGCCCTTCCGCGCGCAGGTAAAACTGAAACATCCAGTTATACCTGCCCGGGATGGTGTATAAAATCGTCCAGACTGAATGCAGGTTGGCTATTTTTACGGGTAAGTTATCCGCCGCTAATTGCTGATTAAGATGTTCAGCCCGGTGATTCCATAGAGCATCGGCCTGCTGATAAATCTGCTGGATTTCAGCCTGTTCAATCCTGTGCAGAAATTCGTTCATTGAAGCCATAACATAAGGATGTGAATTGAACGTGCCCCGGGCAAAAGATATATTCGCGGGCTGATTGTCCTTGAAACGCTTCATCAGGTAATGGCGGCCACATACCACTCCAACTGGAAGCCCTCCGCCCAGTGTCTTGCCATAAGTCACGATATCAGCCTGAATATTGAAATACTCCTGTGCACCCCGGTATGCCAGGCGAAAACCGGTAAACACTTCGTCAAAGATAAGCACGATTTTTTTACGTGTGCACACGTCACGAATCTGCTGTAACCATGTCGTGTAAGTTTCCCGATCAAAGCTCGCCGCGCGTTCACTGTTGATCAAGGCAGCATCGTTGGATGCATCGGCATTCGGGTGTAATGCCTGCAACGGGTTAATCAGCACACAGGCAATATCATTACGAGTTTCCAGTACCTTCAGCGTAGACTCACTTAGATCCGCCAGGGTATATATATCATCATTGTTACGCTGATTACCGATCCCCGGCTGCACACCATCCCACCAGCCGTGGTATGCGCCGCAAAGACGTACAAGATACTTTCTGCCCGTGTGGTAGCGAGCAAGCCGCACGGCCTGCATAACCGCTTCAGTGCCTGACATGTGGAAAGATACTTCATCAAGGCCGGAAATGTTTTTAATTTTTTCTACATTTTCCCTGATCAGCGGGTGATATGGTCCAAGCACAGGTCCCAGATTTTTTACTTTCGCAAACCCTGTTTCCATGCATTGCTTGTAAAAGTCATATCCGAAAACATTGACACCATAAGACCCGGATAAGTCATAGTTCCAGTTGCCATCCAGATCTTTTATTTTCACACCAGATGTTTCTTCAGCAACGGAGCCGGTCTTGAACTCGGCGGGCAGATACTGACGATATGGGAAAGGCACACGATAGTTACTGGTAAAATGCAGGTCAGAAATGCTGTTAGTCAGTGATGCACTATATCTTATGGATTCAGGCGCACGCTGCTGCAACTTCAACCTGAGTTTTTCCATTGCCGTACGGCGCAGATTTGCAATGTCTTCGGATGCGCCATCACTGCAAAAAAAGCGATCAGCATCATATTCAAAATATGGAATTAATCGTGATATTCGTCGCGACCATTTTGCGTGACCGCTTAATGACGGGTGCTTGGCTCGCGACAGGCGGAGACGAATAATTGCTTTCCGAAGTATAAATAAAAGTACTAACGCAATGCTAAGGTAAACAGCAGAATCATATTTCATAGATAAGCAATATAGCCAGGTTTTCGCGAACTATAACAATGGAAAATGACGATTCTGTGAATTTTTAGCGAACATTCTGTTACCGTCCGCTATGTCACCGGGCATGGAGCAGCTGGCGGGAGACTATTAACAGCGTAGGCCGGGTTAAGGTTTTTTCGTTCCCGGCATTGGCTAAAGTAATCTAAGGAAGCACTGATTAATTCAGAGAATTCAGTCATTACTGAATAATTAATCAGAGCTTCCCTAATAGTTTCATTAAAAAAACAGTTATTCTCGTTAACAAATAATATTCCCAGCGACCTGCCTTACGCTGGCCTCCCAGCTTAAAAAAGTTCGCTTCATGCGCCCTTCCAGGGAGAAATCACAAACACGTTTTAAGAGTGTGGATGTTTATTCTTTGTAAAAACGATAGTATGCGGAAGATAGATACTCACCCAGACTGCTACCGTAAAATATAACGACATCCAGGGCACTTCTTGTCGCCATGTTTCCCAGTCGAAATTTACGCTGTAATTGCTGGCCGCATCCCGTAAGCCCTGCCATAGTGATAAGTATGTTTTGCCAGACACGGAATCAAGAACATATCGTTGCCAGTACATGGGTATATCGACAAGCAACATAAAGGCAAGATATCCGGTTGCGAACAGAATTACAGTTGACAGAAACAGCCGCTGGATTTTATCTGCGTCCAGCAACAGCGCGACAAAACTGGTAATAAGCAGAAGACCTGCAAGCACCCATAGCGACTCTTCGCAAACACTGGCAAGGTAATTTTTTGTAATCGATGCTTGCCATGAAAAACATTCCGCAAGAATAATCACCGGCATCAGAAAATAAGATATAGCTTCAGCATAGCGATTGTCTGTATTCTTGCCTGCTTCACGCAATATCAGCGCAAATTGTGCAACAAAGCTGATTTCCGCAAAAGTAGTTAGTGTACGCCCCAGCAAAATACAACTTAACCAGTGATCTACCAGGCAAATACGTTCAAGATCGATTCGTGGTAAAAATGAGCGAAATGCACACACGAACACATAAACGAAAGACAACCAGGCAACATTTTTTCGTGCTTTATATATTTCCGCTAAGTATTTTTTTCTGTTTTTCAGGAGCCGTCGGTAGGATAAAATCCAGGCGCCGATATTTAACACTGAAATAACGCATAATATATACCACCAGATTTCAACATTACTTAGCATGCGTAAATAAGTTTGCATCATCCGGGTAATGGAACTTGCCTGTCATAATAACTGTTGACAGCCATCACCCGGGCATTCAATGGATTGCTGATGTAGTTACAGATTATTTACCGGTGACTGAATGGGTCAGGAGGTAGAAATCGATATATCCCTGGACTTGTTTGCGAGCCAGGCCATTTCGAATGTTACTTTTTCCATCTTGCCTTTTGTTTCTGCCTTTATTTCAACATCGACCAGCTCGGCAGGCGTGATCACCACCGTATCCTTGCCCTGGTTGAACTGCAGGTTGCCTTTTTTCAGCCCGGTAATAAGTGAAATAAAGTAGTGAACCGCCTCCTCGCGATTCATGTGCCGTTCGTATTGTATTTTTGTCTGGTTTTTTATACGTTTTTTAGAAACACTTTCGGCCATGTGTACTGCTTTCTGCGTGGCTTTCTTTGCTTTCTTTTCAAGTTTTTTTGCAGCCTGCTTCATGGCTTTTGCTTCTTTTTTTCTGGCTTTTGTAACGGCCTTTAATTCGGCCTTAAAATCATTTTCAGCCTGGCCTTCTCTTTTGGAACTGGCCCTGGACTTTTGTTTTGACTTTTTATCGTGTTTTTTATCTGACATATTATTACCTCAACAAAGGCTTATATAAAATTTAATAATTTTAGCGACTTGATGTTTCGGGTTTCACTGACCTGATGTTAAACGTGTATCCTGATGAAGTGATTCTTTCCAGGATTGCTAATCTGCAATTTGTTATATTATTGCAAATTACTGTGAAGGTCGTCATTGATATTCAATTAATATTCAAATTCACTGATATCAGGATATGACGCAGGCCGATATTCCAGTAGCTGCAGATGTTCATTTACCCGTCTCCTGATAGCGGTGACGTCTTCTTTACTATGTAGCGCACGTTTGATAAACGCCAGGATTTCACCTGCCACAAACGGAGCATAGGGCCTGCCTTCGCCAGCAGCTAATCTCAGCAGTTCTGTCATCTTGTTCAGATGCTCGCCGTAAAGCCCGAGGTGGATATCACTGATACCCAGTTTCTCCTTATAACGCTGCAGATGTACGGCAGGATGATCGATATCAGTATAAACCAGTTTAAGATAATCTCCTTGAATGCCTTTTCTGGCGGCGTCTATTGGCCAGCAATGCAAATCAAGGGGATCATCGATAGACATGAGGCGGGTCTTGTTAAATGGTGGACTAATGATCCAGTTCCTGGCTGGTCCGTGATCGCCACCAGATATGGTAATATTGCCCTTGTATATCTGCCCTTCTTTAAACTCCATAGCTGTCTCCGGCTAAATACATGTCTGGAGTTATTTCATTATAAAGTTCATGAACCTGGTGCAGCTGTTCATGCCCGGGTTCTGAAAACAGGCATCAGTAAACCCGAGTATATAGTTGATAACTGTACGCATAATAAAAAAATCTAAATCATGCAAACATAAATCATACTATTATTCAGACCGTGTCATGTGACAGAAATATGAACAGTTTGTTAAGATGCTGATACACGCCTGTAAATGTACATTTATGCAAAACATTGACGCTTACCGCCACGTGGATCTAAAGTGTGTTTATTCTGAAAAGTGTAACAATACTGGTAATGAGACCGGGTGCCAAAGGGGGCTTTATTTGATACGGCAATTAACCACACACGCCAGGCACAGCGGCATCGCTGAATTACTTATATACTGCAGCTTGCTGTTGCTGCCAGGATATTGCAGCCTGCTGCAGGCCTGTCCCGTTGAAAACAGCACGATAAGCATATCAGTTAACGGCCATAAACTGGTCACAGAGGTGGCCACGAATCTTGATGGCCACATGTGCGGACTTGCTTTTCGCCATGAATTGCCTGCCAGTCACGGCATGCTGTTTGCTTATGCGCAGGATCAGATAATCGGCTTCTGGATGAAAGATACCTACATCCCGCTGTCAATTGCCTTTATTGATAGTGGCGGACGGATCCTTGAAATTCACGACATGGCGCCACTTGATACCATCAATCGCTACATTTCAAAGTCTTACGCCCGCTATGCGCTTGAAGTTAACCAGGGCTGGTTTCAGCATAATGGCGCCAAGATTGGAGACAGGATCGAAATTGATCTGCAGTCAAACCCGGAAATCTTCAAATATTCAGCGCAATAGATGCTTTCGGGAAGCCCTGGTACCGGATGATCTCAATGCTGTAATTCCGCTGTCAGCAACAGTTACCAGAGTTTGACGATTCTCGCGTTGAAGTTATTTGAACAATAATACCGTCAACCTGTGTGGGACCTGAACTGGAACAGGTGCATGGCAGACCTTAACGTGTACTGTTATCCCGGCGATATGTATTGTCGACGGCTTAATATTATTTTCGCTCCAGCTTTATCTTCATCTGGCTATATGCATAATCTAAATACGATTGCAGTGGTTGAATCATGCTTTCAATATCTTGCAGCTGTATTTTTTCATACTCGCCATTGATCATCGCCGGTATGTAACTGCAAAGTAATTCTATATCATGATTATTATTGCTGGATTTCGCTTTTTCGTCGCTTTCCTGAAATTTGCTGTCGGAAGAAGACTTGCCTGAAATATCATAATACGGCACTTCTGGAAACAGCTCGGCTCGCCTGATGATTTTACACTCCTTGTGCTGCAGTGAAGCCTGCAATGCCTTTTCTGTCTGTATACACAACTCGGTAAATGTCAGCTCATCACCATAGCTTTCACTCGAGTTCAAGCCCACGGCCAGCTCGATTTCGATCGTTATATCGTCTATTTTAAATGCCAGTTTTTTTATCGCATTTTGAATGCGCATGGCGATAATGTGCGCCTTGAATGCATTTGTATTAGTAAGTAAAACCGCAAACTGGCCTGTGCTCAGGTATGCCAGCACATCGTCACCGCGCAGTGAACTTTTTATATTACTTGTTACTGAACGAATGATCTGTTGAAGTATTTCCTCACCGAATTGAGATGCAATTTCATCAGCGTCTTTAATCTGCATGATTAAAATAGACAGCTCGGTTTTATGCCGGCGCGAAGCTGAAACGGCCTTATCACCCTGTTCCTGTAAGCCGCGGTTGCTGAATAATCCGGTCAAGGGATCATTGGTGAGATCTTTTTCCAGCGAATTAATCTGCCGGTTAAAGTTTGCATAAGCCTTTGCGCGACTTATTATATCCACTTCAGAAAATGGTTTGCCGATGAAGTCGGTAGCCCCCATCTTGTGTGATGCCTTCTTTGCCGCTTCGCTGTCTTCATGCCCGGTAATCATTATCACCGGCAGCTTTGCAATATGATTACTGCCTGATTCTCTTATCTGTTTTAATAACATCATGCCATTCATAACCGGCATATGCAGATCGAGGAAAACAAGTGCAATAGCGTCATTGGACTGTAATAAATGCCACGCTTCTTCACCATTGGCAGCAGTAATCGCAACGTATTCTTCGCCAAGCTGTTTCGAGATGATTTTTCGTATTGTTGCTGAATCATCAACAACCAATATATGGGTTTTATCATTATTCGACATATACAATCGCTAGCCTCGACTCACATATTATGATCTTATTATTTTATTATCCGAGCTGTTATATACTTCACTCGCATTTCTGGACGCCAGCAGTTTGCTGCGGTTTTATTACTCGTCTTAAACAGAATACTGAACATGTCAGTATCGGCCAAGCTGCCGCCGTTTCCAGAGATAATAAACGGCGGGCAAAACAAACATCGACAATAGCGGCGCAGTGACCATGCCGCCTATCATTGGTGCGGCGATACGCTGCATAACCTCAGAACCTGTGCCTTCACTTAGCATAATAGGCATTAACCCGGCGATGATCACCGCCACGGTCATTGCCTTGGGCCGCACTCGCAGTACGGCGCCCTCCATAATAGCGCTCTTCAGATCCTGCCGACTGTTAAGCTGGCCAGCAAGGCTTCTTTGCTCAACGGCTTTATCAAGATAGATAAGCATAATCACTCCGAATTCAGCAGCGACACCCGCCAGAGCGATAAAGCCAACGGTAACCGCTACAGATAGATTATAGTCGAGAAATAGAAGCAGCCAGAAACCGCCTACCAGAGCAAATGGCAACGAGCATAAAACCATAACGGCTTCCATGGTAGAACGAAAAATCATGTAAAGCAGCAGTAATATAATAAGCAGCGTCAAAGGGACAACTTTTAGCAGTTTATCGTGCGCCCTTAGCATATATTCATATTGTCCTGACCATGAAATGGAATAACCTGCCGGTAACCTGACCTGTTCCTCGACGGCTTCTTTAGCCTCATGCACATAACTGCCAAGGTCAATGTTATGGATGTCGACAAAGGTCCAGCCATTCAATCGGCCATTTTCACTTTTCAGCATGGGTGGGCCGTCGACAACCTTGATCTCCGCAATCTGTGATAAGGGTATCTGTGCGCCGGAACTGGTGACCAATGGCAGTTCCCTTAATTTCTGCACATCATCTCGCTGTTCCCTCGGAAAGCGCAGGTTCACCGGGTAACGTTCCAGTCCTTCGACTGTCTGGGTAATATTGATACCGCCTACCGCAACGCTGACGATTTCATTAATATCTTCAATATTCAGACCGACGCGTGCCGCTTCCAGGCGTTTGGGTATAATCTCGATATAACGCCCACCGGCGACTCGCTCTGAATAGACCGAGGTCGTGCCAGGCAGCTTCATCAGTACCTGCTCGATCTGCAGACCGATTTTTTCTATCGTTTTAATATCACTGCCGGCGACCTTTACGCCAACAGGCGTCTTGATGCCGGTGGAGAGCATATCGATGCGTGTCTTGATAGGCATAATCCAGGCGTTGCTCAATCCCGGGAATTTAACCCGTTGGTCCAGTTCATGCTTCAAATCTTCCAGCGTTATGCCGGGCCGCCACTGATCACGCGGTTTAAGCTTGATCAATGTTTCAATCATGGTTAATGGCGCCGGGTCGGTCGCGGTTTCCGCGCGGCCTATTTTTCCGAATACGCGTTCAACCTCGGGGGTTTGCCGGATCAGGCGGTCAGTTTGCTGCAGCAGTTCCTGCGCTTTGCCAATAGAGAGACTGGGCAAGGTGGTTGGCATATACATCATATCGCCTTCGAACAGGTCTGGCATAAATTCAGAACCCAGCCCGCTGCCTAAACGAGCCATCCAGGGTATCTCTGAAAACAACTTTCGCCAGCCATTTACCAGTACATGCTCAAGTTCTTCCACACTGGCGAATGCATTCTCACCTGCCTCTTCATCTATTTGCTGCAGCATTTTCGCCGGTAACTCCAGCGGCTCAAGAAATCCCTTAACACCGAATAGCGGTAATGTAATACTAAGCACAAGAATCAGCGATACGGCTAACACAAAACGAGGTTTGTCCAGGGCAAAACCCAGCAGTGGCCGGTAAGCTGCAATAAGAAAACGAATCAGGGGGTTTTTCGATTCCGCCGGTATATTACCGCGTATGAAGTAGCCCATAAGCACCGGCACCAGCGTGACCGCAAGACCAGCCGAGGCGGCCATGGCAAAGGTCTTGGTAAACACCAGTGGACTGAACAGCTTGCCTTCCTGTGCTTGCAGCGAGAATACGGGTAAAAAGCTCAATGTAATAATCAGCAGTGAATAAAAAAGTGCCGGGCCGACTTCAGCGGTCGCTTTAGCGATTAACCGCCAGTGTTCTTCCTCAGTATGGTTTGCGGGCGATCGTTCCAGGTGTTTGTGGACGTTCTCTATCATCACGATAGCTGCATCCACCATCGCACCGATGGTGATTGCGATACCGCCCAGCGACATGATGTTGGCATTAATTCCCTGCTGGCGCATGATAATAAACGCGATCAGGATGCCCAGCGGCAAGGTTATAATGGCAACCAGTGAAGAGCGGATGTGAAACAGAAACAGCAGGCAGACCAGTGCAATAACGACAAATTCCTGTACCAGCTTGTTAAACAGGTTGTCTACCGATCTTAATATCAGTCCCGAACGATCATAGGTCTCGACGATCTCTACTCCCTCAGGCAATCCGGCTTTCAGGCTTTCCAGCTTTTCCTTGACTGCAGAGATGGTTTTGAGGGCATTTTCGCCATAGCGCATGACCACGATGCCACCGGCCACCTCTCCTTCACCGTCGAGTTCCGCTACCGCGCGCCGCATCTCCGGGCCAATCTGAATAGTGGCAATATCCTGCAATAATATCGGTATACCATCGGCAGTCACGTCAATGGGAATCTGCTCAATATCCTGCAGTGAACGGATATAGCCGCGGGTACGCACCATGTATTCAGATTCGGCCATCTCGATAACCGAGCCGCCGACTTC
>JAJDNP010000118.1 GCA_022340645.1 Gammaproteobacteria bacterium
GGTATTCACAGCGTGTCTCGGGCGACCGTTGCCAGTTCATGTTTCGGATGACATAAACAGTTATCTCTTTCATGTATAACAGTGAGTTATGTATACGCGTGTAATTTAAATGGGACAGCTATGACACTTGAGGCTTTTTTAAACACTGGATTGATTGTATGCGAACGATGAAGGCACTGGTTAAAAAATATGCCAAAGAAGGTCTGTGGCTGGAAGATGTACCACTGCCGGAAGTGGGGAATAATGACGTTCTGATAAAGATCCATAAAACCGCTATTTGCGGAACGGATGTGCACATATACAACTGGGATGACTGGGCGCAGAAAACCATCCCAGTGCCAATGACAATCGGCCATGAGTTTGCCGGTGAGATTGCCGAAATGGGATCAAATGTCACGGGTCTGGAGACTGGCGATATTGTTTCCGGTGAAGGGCATATTGTCTGCGAGCGCTGCCGCAACTGTCTTGCCGGGCGCCGCCACCTTTGTCCGAATACCATTGGCGTGGGCGTCAACCGTACCGGCGCTTTTGCCGAGTATTTATCCATCCCGGCTAAAAATGTGTACCGACCCAGCCGTGCCATGCCTACCGATCTACTGGCCGTGTTTGACCCATTTGGTAATGCGGTGCATACGGCGTTATCGTTTAATATGGTTGGTGAGGATGTGCTGATAACCGGCGCAGGGCCAATCGGTATTATGGCGGCGATTGTGGCAGCGCACTGCGGAGCACGCAATATCGTCATTACCGACCTGAACCAGTATCGACTCGATCTGGCGAAAAGAATTGTACCCAGGACGATCCCGCTGAACGTGAATGACGGGCCAATTAGCCGGGAATTTATGCGGGAACTGGGAATTTTCGAGGGCTTTGACGTTGGCCTGGAAATGTCCGGCTCACCGCCGGCATTCAAAGACATGCTCAGCCTGATGATAAATGGCGGCCATATTGCGATACTGGGTATTATGCATGAAGATGCCAGTATTGACTGGAATGAAGTGGTTTTCAAGGGCCTGTTTATTAAAGGAATCTATGGCCGTGAGATTTTTGAAACCTGGTACAAGGGCACGATGATGGTGCAGACCGGAATACCGCTGGAAAAAATTATTACGCACCGCTTCCACTATACGGATTTTCAGCAGGGTTTTGACGTGATGCGTTCGGGGCGGTCGGGGAAGGTTATTCTCAACTGGGGAAGCAGTGAATAGTTAATATGGCAGGTCCGAATTTATTCGGACAATTTACCGCAAATATTTTGTGCGAATGAATTCGCACCTACGAGTACATAATAGTAGTAGGCCGGGCTAAGATTTTTTCGTTCCCGGCGTGTTTGCCATATATAATCGCCTGCAACGTATTCTTATGCAGGCCTGCAGAACTGGATAGTTCAGAATAATATCAGAACCTGTAGCTGCGAATTCATTCGCCGTGATGCGGGTCATAATTGGCATCGTTGTGCGAATAAATTCGCACCTGCAAAAAAGATAACAAGAGTCAAAAAAATGAGTTTTAAAAGCGCAAAACAGAGCCTGGCTAAGGACCTGGCCGATATCAAAGCGGCCGGGCTATGGAAGACCGAACGTATTCTCGCTTCAGAGCAGAAAAACGATATTACCCTTGCTGATGGCAGCGAGGTAATCAATATGTGCGCCAATAATTATCTTGGACTGGCGAACAACCCGGAAGTGATACAGGCAGCAAAGGAAAGTTATGATCATTGGGGTTTCGGGCTTTCTTCGGTACGCTTTATCTGTGGCACGCAGACGATACATAAAACGCTGGAAGAAAAAGTATCGAACTTTCTGGGCATGGAAGATACTATTCTCTATGCTGCCTGTTTTGATGCCAATACAGGCTTGTTCGAAACCATCCTGACTAACGAAGATGCAGTTATTTCTGATGAGCTGAATCATGCTTCAATTATCGATGGCGTGAGGTTGTGCAAGGCGGCTCGTTATCGTTATAAACACAACGATATGCAGGACCTGGAAGACAGTTTAAAACAGGCGAAGGCGGCTGGTGCAAGGCGAATTTTGATAACTACCGACGGTGTGTTTTCAATGGACGGCACTATTGCGCAACTGGATATAATTTGTGACCTGGCAGACGAATATGACGCCATGGTGCATCATGATGACTGTCATGCGGTCGGTTTCATGGGAGAAAAGGGCCGTGGCATCCATGAATATTGCGGCGTGATGGAGCGCGTTGATATTATTACCGGGACTTTTGGCAAGGCGCTGGGCGGGGCATCCGGCGGCTATACCTCCGCACGTAAGGAAGTAGTCGACATGCTGCGCCAGCGCTCGCGTCCCTACCTGTTTTCCAATACCGTGGCGCCGGCAATTTGCGCAGCCACGATTAAAGTACTGGATATGCTGTCAGCTTCTACAGCACTGCGCGACAGGCTCCAGCAGAATACGCACTACTTCAGGCGGGGCATGCAGGCGGCTGGTTTTGACATAGACGAGGGCGATCATCCGATCGTACCGGTGATGCTGGGTGATGCCTTGCTGGCACAGAGAATGTCGCAGAAATTACTCGAGCGTGGCGTTTACGCCATCGGTTTCTTCTACCCCGTGGTACCCGAAGGCAAGGCCAGGATCCGCACGCAAATTTCCGCGGCACATACCAGGGAAGACCTGGATACAGCAATAAACGCGTTTGCTGAAACCTATGCTGAACTAACGGCTTAAATCTTTATCAACAGTTTGTTATAAAGCAGCCGCATATCTCTCAGCTTCGACAGTCATACACAGGTTAACCCTGTCGTTAACCATCGAGGACAGCGACTTCATGCCAAATTCTGAGCGCTGAACGGTCGTCGTCGCTTTAACACGTATGCTGTTGGAATCGGTTAAGTCACCGTCAATTTCTGTAATTTCAACATAAAATCCAACCGGCTTGGTGACACCGTGCATACTCAGTTCGCCTTTCAATACAGCCCGGGTATTGCTTATCCATTCAAAACCGGTACTGACAAACACTACCTCGGGGAATTCTTCAACATTAAAAAAGTCATCACCTTTCAGTAAGCTTTTGATGAATGACGCATCCGTTTCCAGGCTGTCAACATCGATTGTCAGCATAGCCAGCGTTTTTTCGCCGTTGAGTGCGATGCCACCCTTGAATTTCTGGAATTCACCCTTGACCACGCCAATTGAGCTTTCTACACAAAACCCCATTTGTGAGGTATTATCTATTACCCTGTAAAGGTGTCCGTCTTTGGCTGCATTCAACATGGTTGCAATCAGTGACTGATCAATTGCTGCCTTTTTAAACGGTGTACACAGTTCATCAGCAAAAACCAGGGGTACGACAAGAAAGAACACTAAAATAGCGCTTCCAAGTTTGGTAAATAATTTCTGTGTAAACATAATAAATATAAGTAATATCTAATATAAGCAAATACTAATATACTATAGTTTTATTGTCAATATGCCATAGGTTTTATTATTATTTAATAAGAATAATATTAATAGATACAATTACATACATAAATAACTAAAAGTAAAATATTTGGAATTGAAAGTGATTTTTTCCTGGTGTGTGATTACTGCTATCCTGAACTGGATAATATTCTCTATTTCAGTTAATAATAACACCAGGTAATTTCATGTCAGCCAAAGCCTCGACCAAAGTCATTATTGCTGCCTTATTTGGCAATACGGCGATCGCTATCACAAAGTTTATTGCTGCTGCCATGACCGGCAGTTCTGCCATGCTTTCCGAGGGTATCCATTCTCTGGTCGATACCGGCAACCAGATACTGTTGCTATATGGTATGAGGCAGGCAAAGAAGCCAGCTGATGAAAAATTCCCATTCGGACATGGTAAGGAAATCTACTTCTGGAGCTTTGTGGTGGCAATCCTGATATTTGCAGTTGGATCGGGAGTATCGATTTACGAAGGCATTCGGCATATTAATGATCCCGTGCATATTGAAAAACCCCTGGTTAACTATATTGTTCTCGCCCTGGCAATGGTCTTTGAAGGCAGTGCCTGGTATTTTGCATTCCGGGAATTCGGTAAGGTCAAAGGACAACGGGGTTATATCGAGGCGGTACAGCGCGGCAAGGACCCTTCCATGTTTGTTGTTCTGTTTGAAGATTCAGCCGCGTTGACGGGTTTGCTGGTTGCCCTGGCTGGCATCTGGCTTGCCCAGGTGACCGCAAACCCTGTATTTGATGGTATTGCTTCGATTTTCATCGGGGTGATTCTTGGTGGTACCGCGATCTGGCTGGCGATAGAAACCAAGGGCCTGCTCATCGGTGAAGGGGCCAATAAAGAGGTTATCAGCAGTATTCGCCAGATTGCAGAGTCTTTTGATGAAGTAGAAAAAGTGAATGAACTACTGACCATGCACATGGGGCCGGATTTTATCCTGGTTAATATCAGCATTCGCTTCAGGCGTGGGCAACTGACGCGTGAAATTGAAGCGGTAATCCAGGAAATGGATGCTGCAGTCAAGGCAGAGCATAGCGTGGTGAAACGTATATTTGTTGAGGCCGAACCGGCCTGAGTATCGGATTGAAAAAATAGCCCCTCAGCTATCGATGTAATCCAGGTTCATTGTTTTGGCTCATGTTTACTGTTCACCGATCTATATACTATTCTTGGTTGACTGACCAATAAATCAAAGGGCTAATTGTATGGGTTGGGAAGGCTGGTATGCTATTGCCGTTACCACTTTGTGTTTTTCTACGCTGGCACTGACTCGATATGCACCTGATATTGTTATGCTCGGCGGGCTTAGCCTGTTGCTATTGGCGGGAGTGCTGTCACCTGAACAGGCACTGTCGGGTCTTGCCAACGAGGGCATGGTGACGGTCGGTGTACTTTATGTTGTTGTTGCTGGCCTGCGTGAGACGGGCGGCATTGGCTGGATTGTGCACTCGGTGCTGGGCCGACCGCGGTCACTGTTACATGCGCAGCTGCGATTGATGGCGCCAGTGGCAGCGATGAGTGCTTTTCTGAATAATACACCCGTGGTCGCGATGTTCATTCCCGCCATAAGCGACTGGGCCAGGCGTAATACATTATCCGTGTCAAAGCTGATGATTCCGCTCAGCTATGCAAGTATTGTCGGCGGCACCTGCACCCTGATCGGCAGCAGCACGAATCTGGTTGTTAACGGCCTGTTGATCAGCGAAACAGGGTCTGACGGACTGGCCATGCTTGAACTCGCCTGGGTTGGCATACCGTTAATGCTGATGGTATTTACTTTTATCATTATTGGCAGCAAATGGCTGCTGCCTGAGCGCTTGCCTGCGATCAGCCGCTATGATGACGCCCGTGAATATACGGTTGAGATGCTGGTCGAAGAGGGCAGTATACTTGGCGGCAAGTCAATTGAAGAAGCCGGGCTGCGCCAGCTGCCGGGCATGTTTCTGATAGAGATTGAACGCCAGGGGCAGATAATAGCTGCGGTTTCATCCTACGAGATATTACGTGATGGCGATCGCCTGGTATTTGCAGGCGTGATCGAATCGGTAGTCGATCTACAAAAGATTCAGGGTCTGAAACCGGCTTCAAAACAGATCTACAAGCTGGGTTCGTCTCGTCAGGATCGGGTACTTGTGGAGGCCGTTGTTTCTGATAGTTGTCCGCTTGCAGGTAAAACAGTATGTAAAGGACGGTTCAGAAGTTATTATAATGCAGTCATCATTGCTGTTGCCCGCAATGGTAAACGTATACATCAGAAGACAGGTGACATTATTCTGCATCCCGGCGATACACTGCTGCTGGAGGCGCATCATTCATTTGCAGAGCAACAGCGTAATTCCCGTGACTTTTACCTGGTTAGCAAGATTGATGGCAGCAGCCGGCCACAGTATCAAAAAGCCATGCTGGCGATGTCGATACTGGTATTGATGGTGGTATTTGTATCAACTGGCTGGCTGTCAATGCTAAAGGCATCACTGCTGGCGGCAGGCATGATGATAATGACACGCTGTACTTCAGGCCGTGAAGCCAGGCGCAGTGTTGACTGGCAAATATTGATTGTCATAGCGGCATCTTTTGGATTAGGCAGTGCGTTATACAGCACCGGGGCAGCAGAAACTATCGCCGGTTCCCTGATTGAACTCGCTGGCGGCAGCCTCGGAACCTCGTTGGCCCTGATGTTTTTTGTCACCGCATTGCTTTCTGCCGCGGTAACAAATAATGCCGCAGCAGTCATCATGTTTCCCATTGCGGTAACAACAGCGAATAACCTGGCTGTTAATATTATGCCGTTTGTTATCACGCTGATGGTTGCGGCTTCAACCAGTTTGGCAACACCGGTGGGTTATCAGACTAACCTGATGGTATATGGTGTTGGCGGATATCGTTTTTCCGATTACCTGCGTATTGGAATTCCATTAACCATATTGGTGGGAATAATGACAATTATTCTTGTTCCGCTGATCTGGCATTTCTGAAATGTAAACTCCAGGTAATCTATTCCAGCTGAAAGTAGCCTATCCGGCCATTGCGGCATTCCAGCAGGATGTTGGCGTTGTTGCTGTTTTCCAATATTTCCCGTAATTCATCTAATGAATGTATTTCCTGTTCATTGGCTTTAACGATCAGCTCACCGACGGGCCATTCCATTTTGTCTGCCTGTGTCCCCTGGTGAATATGGGTAACGGCAAGCAGTGGTTTTTCATCGTCAATTGTTTGCAGCATGTCGATTCTTGCATTGGCGTCTATTTCATTCATGGCTTCAATGATTTCGAAACTCAAGGGCTGAATGATCATGCCAAACACTTCAAGATATTCCCGATCTTTTATGACGGGATGGGATACAACACCTTTTTCCGGGTTGCGTATGGCATAGGCGTGAGTGCTGTTGATTTCACCATTTCTGAGGTAGGCAATAGTCACTTCATGGCCAATCGGAATTAATCTCATTACGTCGAATATATTTCTATGCCTGAACAGGTCTTCCTTGCCGATAACGATACCGTGCCTGTCAAATTCAATATTATTGATTGCAAGAATGACATCGCGCGGCATTAGACCTGCAGATTCAAGAAAACCGCCCGCAACTACTTTTGCAACGATGACACCCTTTGGCTCGGGCTGTTTTAGAAAGGCATTAAAGCCGGCTGCGTTTTTTTGCAGCTTGCCGCCGATGCCGGCAAACACAGGTTCATTTTGCTGTAAAAGGTTGTCAATGATGATTCTTACAAAACTTGCAGGCGTAATAAAGCCAATATTATCAGCACCAACAATCACGGCTGTATTCAGCCCGATCACTTTGCCGTTCTTGCTGATACTTGGGCCGCCAGAATTTCCGGGGTTAATGGCGGCATCGGTGACAAACCGTTCAGTTGTGTATTCCGATCCTGATACGAAGTTGGTTATTTCACCGCCCGATATATTCGGCTCTACCATGCCCATCGGGTAGCCGATGGCCTTGATTGCTTCACCACGCGACAGGTTTTCATTACCGATAAGCTCAAGGTATTCAATTTCTCTGAGGGCAAGCATTTTAAAGCGTACCAGCTCGCTGTCAGACAGTTTGATTAATGCCACATCCGGATCAAGCTGTTTAATCAGCCCAACGACATCGGCTTCGAACCGTTCTTCACTTGTCAGCATGGAGCTGACTTGAACCTTTACTGCATTTCTAACAACGTGGGCATTGGTAATGATATAACCTTCAAGGTTTTTATATTTAATGAAAAAGCCTGAACCGGACCAGTTGCCGGTCCTTTTGACTGCTGGATTCATTACTGACTGAATATCTTCTTCCAGGTAGCCTTCGACATGAATTTGTACAACGCCGCTCATCATTCGGCGCGCAATCAGCTTGAGATGCTTTTTTCTATTTGCCATGTTTTTATTATATAGTCATTGCACGATGAAGGAAGTTTAAATTATCGTAAACAGATCATCATGAAAATATTTTAATAGAGAATGTAATAATGCTTTGCTAGCATTAATCACGAGACTAATGCCAATACACAAACAGCAATGAAAAAAACAGCTAAAGTTTATTATGTTTTTTTTCTGCTGACGCTACTGTTCATTTCGCCGGTGGCCAGTGCCTCAGTTCAGCATGTCATCACCACAGCGGAAGTCGTCTGGCATGAAAAAGATATCGATGGACAGCCTGTTATACATCTCTATTTTTTCTGGTCAAAAAAATGTCCACACTGTCTTAAAGCCCGGCCCGATATTCTTGAAATGGATAAAGAATATCCCTGGTTAAAAGTACATTCGCTGGAACTGGCAGAGCACCCTGAAAATATCCAGAGTTATATCAATCTGGCCGCGCTGCTTGGCAGGGAGGCACGCAGCGTGCCCGCTTTTATTTTTTGCGGGAGCATGCTCACTGGTTATGAAAGCAAAGACACCACTGGGCACACGTTAACAAACTATTTGAGTCAATGTTATCAAATTGCCAGAGAAAAGAATCCAGCGAAGGGACGTGATATTGTTCTGGATATCAACAGGACACCGCTAGACGTTCCGCTGCTGGGAAGAATATCTTCAACTGATTACTCTCTGCCGGTGTTAACCATTATTATCGCGGCCATGGATGCCTTTAATCCCTGCGCTTTTTTTGTCCTGCTGTTTTTACTCAGCATGATGGTTCACAGCCGAAGCAGGGGCAGAATGGCGCTGGTTGGCGGCATATTTGTGTTTATTTCCGGTGCTTTATATTTTCTGTTTATGACGGCATGGCTGAATTTATTTATCTATCTTGGCGAACTGTCATTGCTTACTGGCATAGCCGGCTGTATAGCTGTAGCTATGGCCATGATCAGTATCAAGGATTTCTTCTGGTTTAAGAAAGGCCCGTCTTTAACTATTGCCGACAGTGAAAAACCAGAACTGTTCGATCGCGTACGACAGTTATTACATCTGGATTCGACGCTTACCATTATTTTAGCTACCGTCATCCTGGCCGTGGTAGCAAACAGCTATGAATTGTTATGCACAGCAGGCTTCCCGATGATATACACGAGAATTTTGACCCTGGAGTCATTGCCCGCAGCAAGTTATTATTTATATCTACTGCTGTACAATCTGATTTATATTATACCTTTATTTATTATCGTGGCTGTTTTCACCGTAAAACTTGGTTCACGAAAACTTTCAGAGCAGGAAGGCAGGGTGCTGAAATTGCTGTCAGGCGTTATGATGTTGATGCTGGGGTTATTACTGCTGGTATTACCGCAATTTTTGAATAATATTGTGACCGCAGCAACGCTGTTGACTGCAGCAATCTGTGTTACCTGGTTAATTGTCAAAGTGACAAACAGAAGGGTGCGTTATGATTAAAATTCTCCAGACCGATATCACTACACTTGATGTTGATGCAATCGTCAATGCGGCAAACAGTTCCCTGCTTGGCGGCGGCGGTGTGGATGGTGCTATTCACAGGGCAGCAGGTCCTGCATTGCTGGATGCCTGTCGTCCACTTGGCGGCTGTAGAACCGGTGATGCAAAAATCACCCCCGGTTTTAATTTGCCTGCTAACTATGTGATACATACCGTTGGTCCGGTCTGGCATGGCGGAGAGCAGGGTGAAGCGGCTTTACTGGAAAGCGCATACCGGCGCTCATTTGAAGTTGCACTGGAAAATAATGTTAGCAGCATTGCTTTTCCCGCGATCAGTGCCGGCGTATATGGTTATCCGAAACAACTGGCGGCTGAAATTGCATTGCGGGTGATGCGGCAATACGAATCTCAGTTCAGGGAAATTATTGTTGCCTGTTTTAGTGCTGCAGATGCACAGATTTACGCCAGTATGCTTTAGATTAGTTGATTCCTGTAGACTGGCTTGCTATCGAAAATATAATACTAATTTTCTACAACCTCTGTTTCAGATAGTTCGGCACTCTTAAAATATTCACCACAGAGGCACAGAGAGCACAGAGGTCTTTAATTGTAGTGCAAGAATTTGTGCAACGATGTCAGAGTGTGACCACATTGTCCGAATTGTTGGATCTATGTATATTTTAAAAAAACTCTGTGCTCTCTGTGCCTCTGTGGTGAATTGCTTTTATATTTATTGTTAATCCGGTTTATCTGTTATTTCAGGGAACAGTTTTGCTGTCTGCCGGAGATTCAGCCGGTTGATCCTGGAAGAGGTCATCATTCTTTGAACAGGTTTTCGTCTTTGAATAACTCGTCTTCGTTAAATTCCTGTGGTGGATGGCCGTCATATATTAAGTATTGACGCCGCTGCAGCCAGGCATCTCGAACAAAAGCATATTTATCCGGTACGGTTTCATCCAGAATATTGCTGGCCTTCAGCAGACCTGCGCGTAAGTCAACATATTTGATCGTCAATGTCACCAGGGTTTGCTGCAGTGTCTGGCGGTTGAATATCGGGTCAAAGTATGCCCAGTCGACAGCCAGGCCGGCGGTATCACGTATCGTTCGTGGGCCGATAAAAGGCAGCACCAGGTAGGGACCGCTATCTACGCCCCAGACCGCGAGTGTCTGTCCAAAATCTTCTTCGTGATTCGGCAGGCCCATATCACTGGCAACGTCAATTAATCCTAACAGGCCAAATGTGGTGTTATACACCAGGCGTGCGGAAGTGGCGACGGCCTCGGCGATTTTAAACTGCAGCAACTGGTTGAAGAAGACAACGATGTCTTCGACATTGCTGAAAAAGTTTGTCACTGCCCGGTTGGCAAAACTCGGCATGACATAGTTATAACCCTTAGCCACCGGTTTCATAGCATATTTATCAACGTTTTCATTAAACGCAAACATACTGCGGTTGAAGCTTTCAAATGGGTCATCCGGGTTAGGCGGGCCTTCAATAGTTGCACATCCACTACTGAATATAAAAACAATGCAAAGCAGGCAGTAAGCAAGAATGTTGTTTTTATTATTCACTTGGATGTGGTGATATTTCTTATATATAGTAGATTTTGGCAGTGATTATTATTATCTTTATACCGCTTACTAAAACTATGTCATCATGTCATAGGCGAGTTGTGCAACGTTCTTCGAACCATTGCCATCACCTAATTGCTTGCGTAATAAGGATAGTTCATGTTGCCTGGTTTCGTAGTATTTCGTGTCATTAAGCAATTTAACTGCTTCTTTTACTATTTGTGCTGGCTTTGCCTGGTGTTGTACAAACTCCTTGACAATTTCACGCTCCGATATGATATTGACCAGGCCAAGAAATTTAATGTTTACCAGTTTGCTTAAGGTGAAATAACTCAGTGCTGCAACCCGGTAAACAATAACCATGGGGACATTAAGCAGACCGATTTCAAGTGTCGCCGTTCCTGATGCGGTAAGAATAACATCACACGCCTGGATGACATCATAAAACGGGGCCCTGGTCGTGGTGACTGACAGTTCGCTTAATGCCGACTGGAAATGTGCAAGGTGTTTGTCATTAATGGTGCTGGCAACTGGCAGCACGAACTGCACATCTGGCCGTTGTTTTATGATTAATTTTGCGCTTTCCAGCAGTATCGGCAGTACGCGTTTGATTTCTCCACTACGGCTGCCGGGAAATAAACCAACCGTTGTTTTATCAGCGATTTTTAACTGGGCTCGAGCCTGCTGCCTGGTTTTATCGGCAACGACTTCATCTGTTAGCGGGTGTCCGGTAAAGGTGACGGGTACATTGGCGTCTTCATACAGCTTTTTTTCAAACGGCAAAATCACCGCCATGTGATCGACAATTCTAGCCATCTTGTAGACGCGTTTCGGGCGCCATGCCCATACCTGCGGGCCAATATAAAACAGCACCTTTATGCCGATACTTTTGGCATAGGCCGCAAGCCGCTGGTTGAATTCCTGGTAATCGACAAGGATTAACAGGTCGGGCGGATTGTCAGTTATATCCTGTTTAAGCCTGTTCAATGCCGCTTTTATCTGCCTGTATTTCAGCAGCACTTCCACAATACCGACAACGGCGAGGTCAGTCATGTCGATAAATATATCGGTGCCGGCCTTGCGCAGGTTATCGCCACCCATGCCGCGAACAGCAATGGCATTATCGAGTTTTTTCAGCTCTGTCACCAGGCGTCCAGCATGCGCATCGCCCGATGCTTCGCCGGCGACGATAACAACATTTTTTGGTTTGTCTTTTGTGGCTTGAGTGGGCATTATTTATCGTGAAATTAAATTTTTGTTATTATACAGAGCCGTTGGCCAAAATTTGGAAAGGGATAATACAATAATGAAAATAACATTGCAGGATGATTTGCCCGTTATTAACGGCCTGCTGGCGGGTACCGATGAAGCCGGGCGTGGGCCGCTGGCGGGTAACGTGGTCGCGGCAGCTGTTATACTGAGTCCTGATAATCAAATTTTCGGGCTGGATGATTCTAAAAAGCTTAGCGAAAAAAAACGGCAGTTACTGGCCGATGAGATAAAGCAGAAAGCCCTGTGCTGGTCAGTGGTGAGTATTTCGCCGCAGCAGATTGATGAAATGAATATTTTACAGGCTTCTCTGCTAGCCATGAAAACAGCGGTTGAAAACCTGCACATGGCCCCTGACCACGTGTTTGTTGATGGCAATATAACACTGCCTGGCTGTTGTTGTGAGAACACGGCAATCATAAAGGGCGACAGCCGGGTTGCCGCAATCAGTGCGGCATCGATCCTCGCCAAGGTCGAGCGTGACGCCCAGATGCTGGAACTGCACAAACAGTATCCTGCATACGGTTTTGATAAACATAAGGGCTATCCCACCAGAGAGCATCGTGAAGTCCTGTATGCGATTGGTCCCTGTCCCGAGCACCGCCGCAGTTACGCGCCGGTTCGAGAAGCGCTGCTTAACGCATAAAACCGGGACCATGCAAAACCACGAACGTTATGCGAAAGTCAGGTTGCTAGCTTCATACCTGCTCGCATTAGCATTATTTGCCCTGGCGGCATCGCTCGCTTATTTCACCTATGAGCTGTCGATGGTCAGTCGGCAGATACCGGATGTTCTGGTCAGCATTAATAACACCACGGACAAGGTCGAACCGGTCGTCACCGAGGCTGGCAAGATGATTGATCTGATACCAGCCATTCTGCAGGAAGTAGAAGCGACCCGTAACACTATTCCACCGATACTCAGGGAAGTCGAACTGACACGGGCGCAAATCCCGGCAATCCTTAAAGAAGTTGATCAGACACGTAAGCAGGTGCCTGCAGTGCTCAAGCAGGTCGAGGCGGTGCGCAAGGATATCCCGGCAGTTTTGAAAAGTGCTGACAAAGCATCAGACGCCGTAGTGGCTATTTCCAGGGAAGTTGAAGCAACGCGTCCGCTGATTCCCGAGATTTTAAAAGAAGTCGAAACGACCAGGGAATCAATCCCGCCGATGATGGACCGGGCAGACGGCCTGATTGAAAAAGCACGTTCTGCCGGTAAGGAGGCCAGCCAGGGCGCGGTAACGGGCCTGTTTTCTGGCATTATCATGGCGCCATTCGCCCTGGTCGCGGATGTGGGTCGGGGTATTACAGGTATGTCTGCAGAAGAAGCAAAGGCATATGATAAAAAGGATTTTAAGCTGATTGAAAACACCGTAATCGATCTGCTGAATGCCGGGAAAGAAGGCGATGAACGTGAATGGAACAACCCGGATTCAGGTAATAACGGTACCGTAAAACTGGTTGACAGTTACAACGGTGGTGAATACGGCGAATATGAATGCCATACTATGAGG
>JAJDNP010000014.1 GCA_022340645.1 Gammaproteobacteria bacterium
TTTTTCTTGCATTTACTGTGAATCATCTTAATTTAATTCCAGATGTATTTAAATCTGCACTAAGTTTTCCACCGTTGAGGCTGCTTGGTATCTGGTCCTTTTCAATTTATTTATGGCAGCAGCCCTTGTATTATTATGGAACTAAATTTCATCAAGCTTTCTTATTTGCAGGTCCCGTACTGCTAGCTATAAGTATTATTACAGGAGTTATTTCGTTTTATTTTATTGAAAATCCAATAAGAAAATATCTGAATAATAATTGGTAAGGCGCTAACAAAAGCTTCAATCTGTCGCCCATTCAACCAATAGGGCCACACGGTTTTCATGATACTTTACAATTCAAATTGAAGCAGGATGATTGCTTTTGCCAGGGAGGTCACGCATCGTCAATAAGGGTAACGATAAAAATAAACCCCTCCGTCACCTTTGCATGGATACTTTGGGTTGGCCCAGGTTGACCCGGGTGAGAATGCATGTTTATACTTGTTATACTTTTGCTGAAGGAGGTAGTCCGAGGAATGGATCATGAATGACAACATCTTTCATCTCGCATTTCCCGCGCGTGATCTGGCGCAGACTCATCGATTCTATTTTGAAGGACTGGGCTTCACAGCCGGGCGCGAGTCATCCGCCGCACTGATCATGAATATGGGTGGCCACCAGGTCGTCGCCCAGATCAGTGATAACCAGCCTTGTGAACAGCATGGTATCTATCCGCGCCACTTTGGCCTGATCTTCAATGATCGTGACGGTTGGCAACGTCTAATCGACAGGGTCCGGCGGCAGGGCCTGGAATTTTACCGCGAACCGATGGTGCGCTTCCCGGGCCAGGTGCTCGAGCACGATACGTTCTTCCTGCAAGATCCATCGGGCAATCTGCTGGAATTCAAGTACTATCACCATCGCTCGGCGATCTTCGGCGAGACAGGCATCGCCTCGGTTGGCGACAGGAATCGTTAATTCCAGTACGCTTCAATCTGTCCCCTTTCATTCCCGTAAATAGGATCATCAATCGTCGTCGATGAACTCTTCCATATCACCTTCATCCTCCATATCGAAATCTGGTGTATCATCTGCTTCGTCTTTAATACGCGCTGTAGCAGGTTTTGTCTCGGTCAATGCACGAACCTTACGTGAAGATGTAAAAGCCTGGCTCGCAGCATTGAAGGCCCTGTCGAGTTCGTCCCGGGTGATATCTCCCGCTTCCAGTTCGCGCAGCTTGGGTTCTACGATGGCCTTCGCATATTCGATGAACTGGTTTCGAACGTAGTTGTAAAGATAGACCTTTCCTTCACTGGTGTCTAATGTGGCATCGCGAACCACGGGGCTACTCTTTTCGCCGGCCTCAAGAACACCGTACCAAATGTCTTTCGCACTCATCGTATTCACCTGTTGATTTTTTGCTGGAATTTAGCAAATGTGTTGCGAATTTCAACAAAAATTACCAACCGAGATTAAAGCTGATGGAGAGATTGTTTCTTAGCACAGTCCCTGTATGCCCCATAGAATCAAAACAAAAACTGGTATCGCAATGAAGTTACCATGTCACGAAGTACAAGGATATATCTTCCTCGCTACCCCTGTTCATATTGTTCTGCGTGGTGAGCCGTGAAGCCTGCTTTGTCTGAGTCAATGAATCAGGTCATAGTTGATGAACTTAACAACAAGCGTGAGTTAAGTGTGGTACACAATGAAAGGGCTCGATCACGGAAGACATTATTGATTGTGAGGTTGATAACTTCCAAGAAGACTGTTTATACTTTCCACGCTTAAGGCAGCTCTGATTAATTATCTTAACGACCGGTAATGCCAAAAAGTCCGCAGAACTTTATGATAATTAATCAGAGCTGCCTTAATATAAATTAACCATGGTTATGCACAATTATAAAGAGGTCATATGAAAAAAATACTTATCACTTTCCTGTTGTCGCTGGGTTTTTGCTTAAATGTACAGGCACAGGAAATGTTCAAACTGTCCGATCAATGTCAGGAAGACGTCATGAATATGATCAAATGCAAGCTGGGCGATGATGTCTCCGCAGATGACGCCATTGATTCGATGAAGTTGCGAGCCAATTTACTCAATTTCAAACTGGTCGGGCATATGCCGCTGTCCGAGCAGGTGACTGCCATGGGAGGCAAATCCAACCGCATGGAGATATTCCAGTTTTGTGATGCGATGATTGCTGCGCAGATGGTTAAGCATAGCCTGGCATTCGCCGGTTATCTGCCATGCCGTATTTCCGTCGTGGTTGATGACAATGGCCAGGCGTGGTTGATCACTTTGAACATGGACAAGACCATGGGTGACGCCAACCTGCCCAAAGAACTGAAAAACCTGGGTATGAAAGTACGTAACAATATCTATTCAATCATTACAGCCGGAGTGGAAGGCGACCTGTAAGCGGGCAACGGGCGGCACTCTGCTGCCCGTTCTCTGAGGACAAAAAAAGATAAAAGGTGACGATAGGAATATTTTCTGACCAGCTGCCTGAATGTCCCGGGTCAATGAGATCGAGTCTCTCATAGTTTTATGAACATAACAGCAAAATAAATCGATCCTGATTATTATAAGACTATACTGGAGCGGGTGATGGGAATCGAACCCACGTTAGCAGCTTGGGAAGCTGCAGTTCTGCCATTGAACTACACCCGCTGGGTGCAGGTATAGTAGCGTGATTTCCTGTTCAAGGCTAATCCAGCTGTTAACTCCAACAGCAGTCCATCAACTGCTTCATATCGATGGAGACAGATCTTTCATGGTTCATGAACTTGACAAGCGTATGTCAAGGGTTGTACACAATCAAAGACCTGACCAGAAAATAGCTGGTAAGGTTAAGTGATAAAATTAAAACCACGAATTTAAAAAATCCTGAAATTTTACTTATTAGAAGCAGATGGCAAAAGATATCTGCAGGATCATTTGGCTTGATCCGGGAGAGAAAGAGTGTTTATACTTTCTGTAGTTCACATCATGAAAGCATACACAACACCCGTTCATCTGATCGCATTATGCCTGTTGCTGTCCACTGCGACGGCAGCCGTATGCCGTGAATATTCAGAATCTTACATCACGGAATTCAGGCAGCAAAGTTCGGAGCCGCCGGTCTACAAATTCACCGATCAATACGGCCGTGTCACCTATTCATACTCGATTCCGCATGACGCCGTTGATGCGGAAGAGGTTGACCTTGTGCCCGGCCCCTCGCGCAGCAGTGTCGAAGATCACCTGCGTCAGCAGGAACGCATCGCGGAAACCGCGCAGGCGCTAGATGAAGCAAGACGACGGCGCGAAGCCGCACGTGAGGAAGCCGAGAAGAAGCGGCTCGAGCGGCTGGCACTTTTGAACCAGGCCCGGCGGCCCAGATCTGATTACGAACGCAACATCTTCATCGGGCGGCCATGGAAACCGTGGTGGGGCCGGCCGGGCAGGCATCATCGCGGTCATGGGCAGCCTTATCCCGAACCTCTGCCCTACCGCGGGCACAGTCCATCACACTTGCCGCTGCCTGGCTCGAGTTTTCCCGGCAGATGATAACGGGCATCCGCGGCAGGCCGGCAATGTTCAGGGACGCATACATCAAAGGGGTAAGGTTTATATATTCAGGTTATGTTATTCCACAGGGTTCTCCAGTGTGCCTATGGGTTCAATGGTGATTGAAATCCTGTCGCCGGTTTTGAGAAACTTCGGTGGCTTGAAACCCATTCCTACACCGGCCGGTGTACCGGTCGCGATAATGTCACCACACTGCAGAGTCATGCCTTTTGATAAAGTTTTGATCAGCACTGGAATGTCAAATATCATTTCGCGAACATAATCGTCTTGCCGTAATTCATTATTAATGCGTGTCTGTACGCGCAATTCACCCACGTTGTTGATTTCATCCCGAGTTACCAGGCAGGGTCCCATTGGACAAAAGCCATCCAGGCTTTTGCCGAGAAACCATTGCTGATGTCGTTTCTGGATGCGCCGCGAGGTGACATCATTCAGGATGGTATAACCGTAAACATGCTGCATTGCATATTCTCGAGTAATTCCTCGTCCATGTTTGCCAATGATCACAGCCAGTTCACCTTCATAATCCACCGAATCAGTTTCATCAAGCCAGGCCGGAATGGGCTCCATGGGTCCAATCACCGTTGACGGTGCTTTGGTGAAAATAATGGGTGTTGATGGCGCATCACCTTGCGTATCATTCGCAGACGCAACAATAGACTGTACTTCCTTCATATGTTCCGGATAGTTTTTGCCAACGCAGAAAATATTACGTGGCGGCGCTGGAATTGGCGCCAGTAATCTAATTGTATTAAGAGGTATTCGTCCCTGGTTCGTCTGCAGTGCTTTTTCCATGATGGGAAATGCAGCATCTCCTAACGCTAGCAGGGAAAGCATATCATGCGGTAATTCAGGTGCAGCCAGCGTCAGGTCTACCACTTCCTTCGTATTGGCCTGTGCGCCCGCAACTAACAGGCCAACGTAATGTTGGCCGGGTTCAACCGGATGAGCTTTCATAAAAGATATCAGAAACATAAATCATACCGTTGTATCAGGGATAAAAAAACCACGATTTCTCTTCTTGCCACGTCACTTTGTTTGGGTTCATATTAATAACTCTGGATCAGGATCGAAGCCCGGGAAATAGTTTTACTCTGATTTCAAACTTAGCACAAAGCAGGCCGGGACGTTTTTCGCCTTGCCTGAAGCTTATCTTTAATTATTAACCCGGCGACATATATTGTCGCCGGGTTAATAGATGGAGGAATTGCGATGAAAACTCTGAAAGTAGTCGGCGTTCTGTGTTTATCACTGTTAACAGGTGTTATATATGCAGATTCCCCAATGCATGCGACCTACACCGGTTCAGCCGAACTTGAACGTATGAAACAGCTTGCTGGCAGCTGGCACGGTACACACGTAATGCAGGGTAAGGAACAGGAGGTAAGGGTCATCTACGAAATTACTTCTGCAGGCAGCGCAGTTGTGGAACGCCATTTTCCCGGTTCGCCGAATGAAATGATTTCGGTCTATCATGACGATAAAGGCAGGCTCAGCATGACGCACTACTGCGCGCTGAAAAACCAGCCTGTTCTCGGTTTGAAATCATCGACGGAAAACTCGATAGCACTCGATTACACCGATGGTTATAACATCGACCCGGCAAAAGATGTACACATGCATTCACTGACTATCGATTTTGTCGACGACAGCCATATCGTTGAAAACTGGGCAATGCTCAGCGAAGGCGAGCGCAAGGAAAGCGACCCGATCAAGTTGACCCGTGTTAAAGAGTAAAAGGTATCTATCAATATTAAACGTAATTGAAGGATTATTTTTTTATTAATCATCGATTTTCTAATGCAATTGTAAAACCAGTATGGTTTGGCAAAGGAGTTGCCATTCCTCGACGTAACTGGGTATAGCTACCTGGTTTTGCTGCCATATTGTTCTGTGCGTTGAACCGTGAAGCCTGCTTCAAAGCTTTGGGATCAAAGTAAAGTACAGGTTTAGATTTTGCTACGAATCCAGATGTAGACTTTCAGATCTTTGCAACTAAGCTATATTGTATGTATCTAACTAGTTTATGGATATCCATATGTTTAATATCTTTATCATTTCGGATTGGAGATAGATGATTTTCTCATTTATCGAACACTTTCACGGTATCGAATCGGGATTTCATTATTCTTTTTTTGGAGAAACCTGATGTGCTTCAAAGCCGGCAAAGATGAAATCGATACTATCAGGAATTTAATGCGGATGAGTTTGCTGGTTCTGTTGTCCGAGTCGCTTGAAATCGAAGCCTGGGAACTCTCCGGAGAAGCGCGACTGGTCGAAGACATGAAACTCGATAAAGCTAAAGCGGCCAGATTGAAGAGGGAGATTGCAGAGTATTTTGACGGTTTACAGATCAATCTGGACGACACACCCACTGTCGATAGCCTGCTGGAGAAAATTGTAGAAACCCAGATGCAATAGCCAGATGCAATCGATAGCGTCGCACTTTCCGCAAACTGGTAAGCAGGTTAGGTTAGCGACAGCGTAACCCAACGTTCAACGATACAACAACACAATGTGTCGGGTTACGCTATGCTAACCCGACCTACCTAAACGCCCTGGTTTTTTTACCAGCCTTACCTGCAGAATATCTGGCTCGAATCTGCGAAGGCCTTGAATTCAAGTGCATTGCCGGACGGGTCGAGCAGAAACATGGTCGCCTGTTCGCCGACTTTGCCGCGGAAACGGATACAGGGTTCGATCACGAACGTGACACCTGCTTCTTGCAACCGTGTGGCCAGCGCTTCCCACTGCGGCATATCCAGGATAAGACCAAAGTGCGGTACCGGTACGTCATGGCCATCGACGGCGTTGTGGGCATTCTCCACGCAGCGTTCGGGCGCGAGGTGGGCAACGATCTGATGCCCGAACAGATCGAAGTCGATCCAGCGGTCGCTGGACCGGCCTTCCGGGCATTCAAGCAGACCGCCGTAGAACGTGCGTGCCTTTCCCAGGTCATCTACCGGAAAGGCGAGGTGGAAGCGCGTTTCGCAGGTGGTCACGCCGATGGTCAGGTAATGGCTATTTTCCAAACATCCGTTTCATGACGTCGAGTTCTTTACTCATATCGAAGAAGCGATGCTTCAGTGCGCCGGCAATGTGCAGGATAACCAGGAACAGCAGGCTGAAGGCGAAAAGTTCGTGGATTTCCTCCATCAACTCATGCAGTTCCTTGTTTTCTCCGGTCAGCATTGGGACCTCGAACAGGCCATAAAAACTGACAGCATCTCCCTTGGTGTTCACAATCAGGATTCCGGCAATCGGGATCAGCAGCATCAGCAGGTACATCAGAGATTTGACCAGGGTGGTCAATGTCTTTTCCCAGTCATCCATCATAACGGGTAACCGTGGAGCCGGGCTGATTTTTAACCAGGTGACACGAACCACCGCCAGCATCAGGACCAGGACGCCGGTTGACGTGTGCATCCAGAGTAACTCCTTGCGAAGTTCATCTGTTTTGTCCAGATCGGCCATGTACATGCCTACGCCCAGCATGCCGAAGATGAGTAGCAGCATGATGCCATGAATTGCGCGGGATAACAGGCCGTATCGGTTTTCGGTATTTCCTAACATAGTTAGCTCTCCAGGCTGGGTATCAGCAATAAACGAATTTTACTTTTTAACAGAACTGACGTAAGCATCCAAGTTATTATTAATAAGTGAGGTCAGGTTGAGCATCCCCCGGTTTAACAAATACCTAAAATCAGCGTGAGCATCTCGCAATAAAAGGTATAGTTTAATTACAGTCATATTTCTCATAAATAAGTTTCATCTGATCCCGCTTAATCACCCCGCATCTTCCCGAAATTGTCATGGAAATATCTCATATTTGTAAAGAGATTGTAATTTTTGCATCCTATTGTTTATGTTGAGGACAACTATATAAGTCATTTATGTTTAGTATTGAAAGAGTTGTTAATAAATATTGTCCGTCACTTTTCGGAGAAAATGTAAAGTACCTGAATCCGCTGCTTGCCTTCTTACCTGCACTTTTTCATGAATCGGAAATTGAACAAAGATACCGGTATCTAAAGGGTATCGATTTTGTTGAGCAGGTTCCGGACTGTTTTGATTTCATCTGCCACGTAAGCGAAAGGGATATCGTTAAAATACCAACACATGGAAAAATAGTTATTGTTGCCAACCATCCCATCAGTATGTTGAAGACATTGGAGGAATACAGTTCTTTCATAACAACGACGACTGGAGGAAATAGCACCACGGGTATGCCATGCGATTGATAAAGAAGGCAGTCGCTCTCTGGCAAAGGTATTTGCCAACTGGCTTACACACTGAGACATGTCCAGATCCGGGTAATACATGGAAATAGGCGAAGACAGAGAACAGCACCAGACTGTTGCCGGCCGGATCCTCAGGAACTTCGGATTTCTGACTGTCGGCAAGTTACTTGGAGACGTACTTACTTTCCTGATGTTCGTAACGTTATCGCGGGTATACGGGCAGGAAGGTATAGGTGAATATTCTTTTGCCATGGCTTTGACCAGTTTCCTGATGATATTGGCAGACTACGGATTTACCGATCTGTCTATCAAGCATATGAGCCGCTACCGGGAAAGGATGCTTGAATATTATTCCGAAGTGCTCACGCTCAGGATTTTTCTTGTGCTGATCGCCATGCTTGTTCTGTACGCTGTCGCAGAACTACTGGTGTTGTCCGAGCGAGCCTGGCAGGTACTTATCCTGGTCGGCGTTTTCCAGATACTTTTCTCGGTGCTCGAAGGTGTCGGCAGTATTTTCATTGCCTCGGAAAAAATGTTTTTCAAAGGTGTAATCGAGTTTTCAGCAAAAGGCTTGAGTGCATTGATTTGCATCCTGGTTGTATCCCTGAAAGGCGGCCTTGCTGAAAGCCTGGTCGTGCTGCCTGTGTTAACTGTGCTGCATATTATTGTTGCGCATATCATACTGTCAGCCAGGTTTGGCAGGATAAAAATCGGGCTGACATATCACCGGGCACGGGAGATATTGCGTGAGTCGACTTCATATGCAAGTTTTGTTTTCCTGTCTCAACTGGCAACGAGAATCGATGTTGTGCTCATCGGTTTTATGATGGGCGCTGCCGCCGCTGGTGTATATAATGTCGCCTACAGGGTTATATTCCTGTTATTGTTCCTGCCGTATTTCGGGGCCATGTCGATCTTGCCGCTTGCATCGCGCCTTTTCAAGGATTCGAAGTTTGACCTTGAAATACTGTATCATAACTCCCTGAACCTGGCTGTGCTGGTCGGTATGCCGATAGCATTTGGTGTCTGGCTGATTGCGCCGGAGTTTATTACCACAGTATTCGGTAATGAATTTGAGTCTTCGGCGGGTCTTCTCAGGATGCTGGCGGTCATCCTGCTGTTTTCATGCTTAAACAGCCTGATCGGTGTCTTTCTGACGGCGTCGGACAGGCAGCAGGTGAGGACACGATGTCAGTGGATCAGCGCCCTGGTTAATATGGTGGCTAACCTGGCGCTGATACCACTATTGGGATTGACGGGAGCAGCATTCGCGGCGATTCTCTCGGAGGTGCTGCTGACCGCGCTTCTGGTGACAAATTTGTATGGCGATTTCGGTGTGCCGCGCATAGGATACAGGGCCATTGTTGCAATTACAGGCGTACTGGCGTTCTGTGTGCCGATGGAGCTTCTTAAAGTGCATGAATTATACATACTGATACCGGTCTCAATTCTGGTCTATGTCGGTGTACTGCTGCTGTTCAGGGATATCAGGCATGTGGAAGGAACAATGCTGTTGACAATGGTAAGGAAAGCAAACAAACAACTTGCCTGATCAGAAAACATAAGAGTAAACATCCATGTAAAAGAAGGTGACGGACGCATTGCTGTCCCATTTAAATTACAGGCGTACACATAACTCACTGTTATACATGAAAGAGATAACTGTTTATGTTATCCGAAACATGAACTGGCAACGGTCGCCCGAGACACGCTGTGAATACTTCCTTGTACGCTCGAATGCCGCATCCATGCGGCATACGGTCTCGTACAACAGTTCCCAATCCATGTTTCTAACATTAAGTGGGACAGCAATGGTGACAGAGAGATTATTTTTTTATCAATCACTGACTACCCAATAGAATCGAAAAACAAAATCTGCTATTGCAATGGAGTTGTTATGCCACAACGTAAAAGGATGTATCTTCCTGCCTGTCCCAATCATATGAGAAAGATTCGAGACCTCGCCCCTTAAGCTCCAGTTAGCCTGTTGAAAACAACTTCTCAATATATTGGTTATCTATACAGCACAATTTAATTTGTAAGTGTCTGGAATTTTCCAGCTTTTTTGCTATTACATTTGTGGGCGTCTGGTTTTTTTGCTTTCGTAAATATTTGGTTTGAGGTATGAATATGTTAAGCAAAGCAATCATGTTTAGCCTTTTTATAATGCTACTAGCATCACATCACTCTTATGCTGACCAGGTTAAATCCATTAGTGCCGTATTAAACTCGAATTCATTCGATATATTTAACCAGTCCAGAGAATCCATTGATGCCAAAATGCAGTCATGTAAAACTGACAAAAACGCGGTAGTTACAATCTATTCAGCAACCGGTAAAGCCCAGGTCGGAATCGATGTGAAACTTGATGGCAGCCCTGTCGGTAACCTGACGACTCATTTCCCGGATAAGGGACCAAAATGTAAAACGCCAGGTTCAGCAGGCATTATCACCATCGTAATACCTGCTGGGAAACATACGCTTGAGGCCGAAAGTCTCAACCTTGTCTGGCCCAGTCACACCTTTACCATAAACAAATGTGAGTGTTTAGTGCTGCCATTATCCTAAATGATATTAAACAGGACGCCCGAAAAACCCGGTCAGAAAACAATATTCTCCATGATTAGAAACCATTGCTCTCTGACCCGGGTTTTCCCCCAGGTTTTCTAACCATTCTGACTTATTTGATATGCTGTGCCATTTATGAATAAACAGGGATAGATCGCGGTTGATATGATAATGTGTGTAAACAGTTATATTTCATCGTGGTTAAGACGAAAGAATTTTACCCCTAGTCCCTATGAAACCTTTGTACATCATTATCCTGCTTCTGCTGTTCTATTCCCTGGTTGCCTGTTCCGGAACGAATGGCACAACGGATACATCAAACATCTATAACAAGTTTGAAAATCTGACAAAAGAACCTGCGGCAGAGATATCCCATGAGGGCAGCTGGACAATAGTCTCCCTGTCTGAAAACGGCGACCGCGTTTACTGGTTCCTGGCGCCGGAGGTGGAGAAAGTCACTCCTGCAATGTTCAAAAAGACGGTTCATGCCGGCAGTAAAAATAAAGAGGAAACCGTGATCGTAAGCGAATGCGAGGCTCCCAAACAAATTTGCGATGATCTCATGAAGCAATTCAACTCTTTTAGCGAGAAATATAAGTGATTTTTTATAAGCATAAGCGGGGTCAGATGAGAATGGCACTTACTTAAAGCCATTGCTGCACAACTGGAGGGTGCCGGTGTATTCGATCTGCGGGTGTCTGCGGCACGGACGCCGCAGTCAAGCCTCCATGGAAGGATTAACGGCGTCCCGCGGATCGAATACACCGGTGCCCGGACGCTTAAGTAAGTGCCATTCGGGTCAGATGAAACTTTCTGCTTAAATCAGATGCTGGCGTCCTCAGCCTTTGAGTGCCACTTTGCCTTTCTGTATCAATTGATCATGCCTAAACTAATGGAAGTTCACTCTAACCCGTTTTTCTGGCCCGGTTTTCAAACTGATGCCATTTTTCTTCTCATATAGGCGAGTTGCGCGGCCAGAGGCAGTTCCTTGGGACAGACATCCTCACAACCCAGCAGTGTCAGGCATCCGAAGACGCCCGACTCGTCGCCGATCAATTCATAAAAATCAGTGTCTTCCCGTTCATCGCGCGGATCAAGCCTGAAGCGTGCAATTTTGTTGAGTCCGACCGCACCGACAAACTGGTCGCGCATCTGGGCGGTACCGCATGCCGCGATACAGCAGCCGCACTCAATACAGCGCTCCAGCTCGTAGATGCTGTAGGCCAGTGACTGCTCCATCGGGGCTTCCAGCTGCTGCAGATCAACTTCTTCCTGTCTGTTATGCACCCAGGTTTCGAGACGCTCGCTGATGGCCCGCATCCATTTGCCGGTATTCACTGAAAGATCACTAATTAACTCGAATACCGGCAGTGGTGCCAGAAAAATATCCTCAGGTAAATCCCTGGTCAGAGTTCGGCACGCCAATCCCGGCTTACCGTTAATGATCATGGCGCAACTTCCGCAGATACCGGCCCGGCAGACAAAATCAAACTGCAGCGAACTGTCCAGATTTTCGCGGATTTCATTCAGCGCAATAAACAGCGTCATGCTGTCAGCTTCCTGAATCTCAAACACTTGCTGATGGGGCACACTCTCGGAATCCTGCGGGTTGTGCCTCAGGATATGGAAACGCAGGGTTCGTTCCTCTCTGACAGGAATGTTGTTCATTGTTTCTCTCCGCTGCCAGTCTCTCTAATCTCTATCTCACCCCTTTCATTCTCACCCAGCCGGGCATTGCGCCGCCGATAGCGCTCGGGCATTAATTGTTCATATGGCATAAGCATGTTTTGCAATTCAAATCGGCTGGCGCCAGCCATGCTTTGCCTTAGCTGTTCTATCTCCTGTTCCCGGCGCGGGGCATCCGGGTGATTGATAAAGTCTTTGGCGCCATAGCCACGCCACCCAGGCGGCAGTTCCATATTCATTACAGACAATTCTTCGTAATCCAGCGACGGCAGTATGGCGTCCGCGTCCGGCCATCTTGCCAGCGTGCGCTTCAACCACAGTTGATCATTTCGCTGTGGATAATCCTCGCGAAAATGAGCGCCGCGACTTTCGGTGCGCTGCAATGCGCCATAGGCAACACACAAGGCCAGCTTCAGCATACGCGGCACCCGGTAGGCTGCAACAAGCTCGGGGTTGGCGCCTCTGGCCTGACTTGCCACATGCAGGTTGTTGCTGCGCTGCAACAGCAATTGCAACTTATCCACCGCCTGTTGCAGCCGATCGCCGTGGCGGAAGATACCCACCAGTTCGGTCATGGTGTTTTGCATCTCACGAATCAAACCAAAGGGGTTTTCCCCACCTCCAATGCACAGCCCCTGCAAATGTGCGCTTTCCTTTTGCCAGCAATCCCTGATCAGTGCAGTCGAAATGGTGATTTCGTTTTCCGGCTTGTCACAAAAATCCGCGATAAATTCTCCCACCAGCATGCCGGCAACCACGGTTTCCGCCACAGAATTGCCACCCAGCCGATTAAAGCCGTGCATATCCCAGCAGGCCGCTTCACCGGCGGCAAACAAGCCCTTCAGTTGCTGGCTTTCTCCGCGGTAGTTGGTGCGGATGCCTCCCATGGAATAATGTTGCGCCGGACGCACTGGAATCAGCTGACTGACCGGATCGACACCTAAAAAATACTGGCAGATATCTTTCACTTCTCGCAGCTTGGTATCAATATGCTTTTTACCCAGCAACCGGATATCCAGCCACAGGTGATCGCCAAAACGGGATTTCGCCGCGTGTCCTGCGGCAATATGCTCTTCCATACGCCGCGACACAACATCGCGGGAAGCCAGCTCTTTTTTCTCCGGTTCATAATCCGGCATAAAACGCTTTTGCTCCCCGTCCAGCAGCAAACCGCCATCACCGCGACAACCCTCAGTCACCAGAATCCCTGCCGGAAAAATCGCCGTGGGGTGAAATTGTACCGCCTCCATATTACCAAGGGTGGCGACACCGGTTTCCAGCGCAATAGCCGCGCCCATACCTTCGTTGATAATGGCATTAGTGGATACCCGGTAGATGCGACCAAAACCGCCGGTGGCGATACAAGTTGCCCTGGCCACATAGGCCAGCAGCTCACCGCTAATCAGGTTTCTGACAATGGCGCCGTAACAGCGCTCACCATCGTGGATCAGCGCCATCGCTTCCATCCTCTCATGCACCGGAATATTCTCGGCAATAGCTCTGTCATTAACGTTGTACAGCATGGAGTGGCCGGTGCCATCGGAGACGTAGCAAGTGCGCCAATGCCTGGTGCCACCGAAATTCCGGGCAGTAATCAGGCCGTGAGCTTCGTCTTTTTCCGTGATAGTTACTTTCTCGCCGTTAATGATCACCTCGCGATCACCGCGCTCGACCCGGTTCCAGGGTACACCCCATGCCGCCAGTTCACGCACCGCCTTGGGTGCCGTGTTGACGAACATGCGTACCACATCCTGATCTGCGCCCCAGTCGCTGCCGCGAACTGTATCGGCAAAATGGATATCCTCGTTATCGCCCATGCCCTTGTTACTGTTGGCCAGGCTTGCCTGCATTCCACCCTGTGCTGCTGCCGAGTGAGAACGCTTGGCGGGAACCAGACTTAAAACAATGGTATCGTGACCACGGCGCCTGGCCGCAATTGCTGCCCTCAGGCCCGCAAGCCCACCACCGATCAACAGTACATCAGTTTGAATCACCTGCATGTTCAAGGATTCTCCATCTGCTGCATGAACGAAACGGGGCGGTAGCGCTCACCCGCATGATTTTCGTGTTCAATGCCCAGCTTGATATAGGCGGCCAGGGTCAACAAACCCAGTATCAGGAAAAACCCGGTGATCGCCGATTTGGCGACCTTTAATTGCTGGCGATTGTTCGCCAGACCAAACCAGCCCCACTTTAGCAACCAGCGATAAAGGCCGACACCGCCGTGCAGTTCAACTGCAAACAGCAACACCAGATAGAGTGGCCATACCGTATTGGTCCATATACGATCGGCTGAGGCGTAGGGGCCGATATTTCCTGGCTGGCTGAACATCTGGTAAATATGAGCTGTTGCCAGAAACATCAGGATAAAGCCGGTAATCACCTGCAGCAGCCAGAGGTTGGTGTCTGTGTGTTTGAAGCGATTGGCGTGAGTTATAAACTGCCGGTACTCACGATAGCTCGAAGGCGCCTTGCGCAGGGCAATAATGCCGTGAATGACCAGCAGGCAGAAAATGACGACTGCCACCATGCTGACAAGAACTGGATGGGGCTCATCAAAAACGTAAACCCCTTCAAACATTCTGGAGACCACAAACATGGCATCCTTGCTGATCAAAATACTGGACACCATTATCATGTGTGTCCATATAAACAACAGTAGCACCAGGCCGCTTACGCCCTGCAACACATCCAGCCAGGCGGCCCAGCGTGAGCTTTTTCTGACAAGAGATTTACTTTCTACCGAAGCGACCAATCTACTACCCGCCCTTTTTAGTTCTTTTCTTCCACGACCACTGCTTGATGCACTGGTTAACATGAAGTTATCACCTACAGTATATCAGGATTAAACGGGAGATAAAAAAACCGGGGCAGAGACAATGCCAGCAAGTTAATAATGCAGGTGCGAATTTATTCGCACGATGCGCGCATTCGTTGGCACCGCTGTGCGAATAAATTCGCACCTACAACAGAAAAATGAGCTTAACCAACTGGCATTGGGGTCACACAATAAAAAAGCCCGCATCTGACGATGCAGGCTTCATATTTCAGCAGCTTAACTACTGTGAGAGCATTACTTGACGGCTGGAATGCCGCTGATGTATCCGATGCCGGCCTTCTTCTTGTTGGCCCACATGGCGTCGATCAGCGGGTCAACATTACTCTTCAGCGTTGTATCCATGCTGCCGATGTAGTCGCCTGGATGCTGGAAGTTGCTCATCACATAGGCGAAGCCGTTGAGGTTGTCCACCGCCTGAAGACCGGTTGCCTCGGCGCCGGCCGGTGTCGACAGGATGCGCGACAGTTTGCCGGTGTCGATGTTATAGGCCCAGACGTAGTTGTTGACGTGACGACCGCTATCCTCACCGATGAACAGTGTCCGCAGGCTCTCGGAGTACTTGACGTTGTCCGGATTGGCGATCATATCGTCATTACTCGTGTTACCTACGGCATCAGCTGCCTGATCCTGGCCCCACACCAGGCCGCTCATGCTGGTGGCGACGTAGCGGCTGCGGATTCGCTTGTTGTCGGTGTCCTTCTGTCTGCCGTGCAGGCTCAACTCATAGACGGCGCCTGAGCTGATCTTGTTCAGATGGATGTCATCAGCAGGATCGGTTGGGGCATAGCCGGCAACCATCCCTTTCTCTTGATAGGATATGGCTACATAGGCCTTGTTGTCGGCAGTGTTGACGGTAACGCCTTCCATCTTGTTGAACTCGGTAGTAGCACCCAGGTAGGCAGCATAACGGCGTGATTCAAGGAAAGCCGCAGCCTGCTCCATGTCACTATTGAGCTTGAGCCATTCGATTCCGTTGTAGGTGCGCACCTTTTTGTAGCTGGCATCAAGGGGATCGGTGCTGGAAGCCGCAAAAATGTCGCTGAACTTGATGCCGCCGGCAACCATCGTCTTGATCTCGGCATCGCTGGCGTGGCCCAGCCTGATCCAGCTTAGATCGCCGCTGCCAGCACCTGCATTACTGGTCTGTGTCCATTTGGCGGCATAAAGAGTGCCGGCACTCAGATCGGCTTTGTCGTCGGCTACGAACATGAACAGGCCGGTATAGCCGCCATCATCACCCATGTACGCCGTGCGCTGGTCGGGCATCATCTGTACCAGTTCGCGGGCGATACGGCCGAGAGCGTAGTGCTTCACAACCGAGGCTGTGCCGTTGGCTGCCACTGTCACCTCAGGCACCTGGCCGTAGTCGTAGGGATTAGCTGTGACAGTGTTATCGTAATATCTTACAGTAAACGGAAGATAGGGATCCCTGGTATTGTCTGCCTCGTAGGCACGCGCATCCGGTTCATATTCTTCACTGCCGAGATGGGTGTTCCAGGGTGACAGCGAACCTGCGCATGGAATCCACAGGCCCTTGATGTCGGCCATGTTAATGTTGCTGTAGTTGACCAGCGAGAGTTCGCCGCTCTTCCTGTTCTGGTCCAGTGTAGCCAGGCTCATGGTCATCGGCAGATCGCCGTATTCGCTGGCACCACTGTTGTTGGCATTGACGTATTCATAGTGCGTAACCATGAACAGTGGATTGCCTTTTACGCCCAATGCTTTTTTACTGGCATGTTTGACTTTAAGCAGGCTATTGGCATCCGGTGTATCGGAAACATACTGAGTGGGGTTGGCCGGAACGCTGATGTCCATTAACGGCTGTCCTACTGCATCATAGAGGCCGCCTGCTAATACACCATTGATATTGTCAGTGGTGGCGAAAAGCTGTTTGTACTCCAGGGGCTGGATTTTGCTGTGGCCTTTTTTGTATCTGATCTTTACCTTGGCGGCGCTGTAGACAGAAGCACGCTGCTCAGCTGTGACTGGCGCATCCATGCCGATGAATTCGATTGCGGCGATACCTTTATGTTTTATATTATGTTTCATATAGTCTTTATCTGAATCCGCATAGGAAGTGTTGCAACTAATTGCAGCCATTGCTGCCAGCAGGCCAAGATGGATTGTTGTGTGTTTCATGTAAAACTCCTTATAGTAATGTTGAATAAATAACAGCGCTAGTTTGGAGTGGGTTTGTTACCTGCGCGTGACAGTAAGATGGCAAATTTTTGAATGTTTTATTTAAGGTCAAGGTCTGGTGCAACAGTCCTGAGACCAAAGTAACGGTCCACTCAACGGAAAAATAAGCACATCCTGATGAATAAAAAAAACCGGGTTCATACTCATTGCTGTCCCATTTAAATTACACGCGTATACATAACTCACTGTTATACATGAAAGAGATAACTGTTTATGTCATCCGAAACATGAACTGGCAACGGTCGCCCGAGACACGCTGTGAATACTTCCTTGTACGCTCGAATGCCGCATCCATGCGGCATACGGTCTCGCACAA
>JAJDNP010000155.1 GCA_022340645.1 Gammaproteobacteria bacterium
AAGAGATATTTTGCGGGGTGCATATTCATTTTTCAGCTATACCTGTGTGAGGGAAGGGCTGTCTTCAACGCGATTGATGCGGCTCATATCTCACCGCATCCTTCTATTATCATAATTGTTATTTACGTATTGTTTCTGAAGACAGCTCACCCTGCGCCTTATCTGATCTTGTTCTCTGTGAGTCAGCATCGTTATAAGGATCTTTCTTTGGTTCGGGAGTGCTTGAGCAGCCAGCCATAAACAGGGCGGACAGGATTAACACCATAATAGTATTTACAATGAGCTTCATTTGAATCACCTTTTATTCATGTGTCTGAATTAGTATAACTGGAATATGAATACAAAATCACCTGTTGCAAACTTTTTCAACAATCGCCAGCATTGCGTAGGTATCAAGCTTGCAATATGCCAGCATATCAGCCGTCAGCGCTTCTCTTTTTTCTTTCGTCAGTTTACCGTTTATGATTTGCAAATAGGCACTTTGTGCCATCAGCCCATCCTGCACCTCGCCCAGGTCGGAATAACGTAACTCCGGCAGCAGGCAGGTGAGGACGCTCTTGATGCTCCAGGAGCCTTTCATCGCCGGGTGATAATAATACTGTTTCATTACCGGCAGCAGGTCAAACACCCGCCTGTTTATTGCCAGCAATGCTTCGCTGAGATCATCATAAGCAGCCGCGAGGTTTTTTATGATGCCTTTTTCGAATGTCTGGTTATATACGATAACAGTCCCCTGTGATCCACAGGCATGAATTAATGACTCGGCGAATTCTCTCCTCGGATCGTTACCGCTGACATCCAGAAATTCCATGTGTGTAATCTTGCCGTCATTAGTTTGAACATGGCATGACCACTGGAATGGATGCTGCTGAGTCGGCCTGGTTCCCGGCCAGATCGGGATCGCAAAATTGATGGACTCAAAATCAAGGTAATAGCGTGGATAAGACAGGGCTTGCAAAATCTCCGCAGCATCCGGGGCCAGTTCCGGCTGTCCCTGGATGGTTACCCTGCGTACCTTGAGATGGGTTTCACTGTTGAGCATTTCAACAGGGATATCTCGAATATCGTAAATGCCGTTATCGTGAAGCTGGCGGATCACAACAGCCGCATTGGGCAGCCAGCCAACAGGGTATTCACCATCCTGTTTCTCACACCAGGATTTAAATTCACAGACATAAGGTGTTTTGCAATGACCGGCGACGTGGCGAACCGGTTCTCCATTTGATATGGCACGCCTGATATGAACAATCTCGTCGCGAATAAAGCTGACGTGGGCCGTTACTCTTTCCGTTATGTCCTGGCGAATAAACAGGCCACGATAGTCGCCATTTCCCTGGTATTCAAAGTCCCTGTTGAGGTGCATCAGTTCAACCCGGTTGATGACGATACCTGCGCTGGTTAACACGTGGTACTGGATTGCGGCATCATCAATGTAATCATCTTTTACAGATGTTGCCGATTTAACTTCAATCAGGTTCCAGCCAGACTCAGCGCGCTGCAGGATGTCAACAAACACTTCGGTATCCTGGAAACGAAAACCGGCCTCGAAAATTGCTGCGGTACTTTCATCATCCAGGAATTTACGGCTTTCTGCAAATGCATCCTCATCTCGCTGAAAACGGTTGACCAGCACACCGTTGGAAAATTCTTCGCGGGCCTTTTTGCCGACAGCAATACCGGCTTCTGCTAACGGTGACTCTTTTGCGATGGCCAGTTCAGGATGCTTAAGCATTAAATACAGGTGCTTTGCACAGTTCAGACCGGCAAGAATACTGGTTTTGCTAAGGTACATGAGAAAAATTCGCTACTTGTTTTCATCTTTCTATACGAGTATGTTACACCGTAACCTGCGTGTTAAACATCAACAGGATTCAAGACTTAACCGGGTTGCAATCAGCGGCAATATAAAAAACGTTATGTATTAAAACAAACATCTGTTAACGGATTCGAAAAACGGTTACAGCAATGAAATTGAAATGGCCGGGATTCAATGAAAAGGGAAGCGTTGTAATCAGCCTTGCAGCTGACGCCATATACACACCAAAGAGTATACTTGTTCTTAAGTACAATGCCTTCAAAGCAAAACAGGAACTTCATGTTACCTTGGTCAACAGTAAACTCGGTGCTGAACTGCAGGATAAAATAAAACTAAAAAAGATAACAGAAAGCGCTCTTAAAAAGACCTTCGATACAATAGACTGGTCATACAGGCAGACAGGGCCTGTACATATTCTGTCTCGCGAGAAGAACAACAAGCTTCAACAAAGCATCATCACGATAATCGAAATGCGCGGTATCACAGAGTTTTATGATCAACTGAAAAATAGCGGGGTAATTGATCCCGATACGCCTGTGCCGCCACCGCATATCACTTTATATACGCATAATTGTCCAGCAGGTATTAGCGTGCCGAGTGTTGACGTGCTTAATATGCTATCGGTAAAAACCCTCACGCTAGGCGAGTTCGACGCACTGTTCAAAACGAATCCGGCCAATTGATAATTAGTCAGAGTTGCCTTAGATCGGAGAACCAGCATGAAAACCAGAATATTCATTAATGGCAGAGAAGTATCAAATCCTGTTGTAAGGACCCTGTTAATCCTTGGTGCAGTTATTATTGCAGCAGTGGTGGCTGCGCTTGTAATTTTCGTTCTGTTCCCGGTAATTGGCATAGCAGTGACACTATCAATCGGTGTTATCGCTATCTTTGTCGTGGCAATTATGATGAGTATTGCTGCTCTTGTATTGATAACAGTTATTTACTCCTGGTTATTCGGTTCGGCGGAATTTCGCTTTGAAAGGTATAACAGGAGGTAAGCTGTTTACCATGATGAACTGGCAGGTTTTGTGACTGGAATATCAGCAATGATAATTAATGACCCTGGCCATAAAACAAGGTCATTGCGAGCGACAGCGCAAATCTCCTAATCTGGGGGGTTGAAGGTTCAGAAGATCACAACGCTGCCGCTCGCAATAACGTTGATTAAAGAATTAATAGCAAATATATATTGTTCTGTCTATAGGGGATTTACCTATCGTCTCTAAATTAATGGATAACGCGTTCACACTCAAATGTGTTCTATTCGCAATAAACGTGATATCTGTTGTGACTAAGCAGCATATCTTCAATTCGCTTTTCAGTTGCGGACTCATAGGAAGGTAGCGACATCTGCGATGCTTTCTGCGCCGACTTGTAATGCTTAAGCCTGTTACTCGAAGTCATGTCCATTCCAACAAAATCTGAATAGTTATATTTTCTGTTCATATCGCTAGCCTCATAGTTGGTTGTTGTAAATTATGCTTTCAATTTCTACATTACATAAAACATGCCAGTTTTGATAAAAAGCTGAAAATTCCTTATAGGTACCTGTTTTTTCAGATAGATAACTCCGATACCGGGAGCTATTCCTGAGTTTACAGGCTTAATATACCTGCATTATATTTGTGCAAAACACGGTGCTAAGTATTATTTTGGTGCGAT
>JAJDNP010000161.1 GCA_022340645.1 Gammaproteobacteria bacterium
TGAATAATTCCATCCAGGAATTTTCAGACCACGAAAACCGAAAATGCGATTTCCGGTTTTCTTCATTTTCAATGGCTTATAGCCATCAAAAATGGCGGCACATCCATGTGCCGCGGAAACTCTGAATTAATCAGAGTTTCCCTAAATATTGGTTTAATGTTGTTATATGCACTTCACCATTAAGATGCCATAGATCTGAGTCAACATTAACCTTCACTGCCACGTTATAATCAATACCGACAGCTACACTAACTACTTAAAGTCATTACAATACAATTATTTTTCCTTATATATGCAAGATATAAATGCCAGGGTTGACATCATTACGGCACGGTTCAAAATAACACGATGTTAGCATCCAGAAAAACTGCTAGGCCGAGGCATGCACATAATTCCGCTGCACTGGCCATTGCATTCGCGTTATTGCTGTGCTGTTTACAACAGGCATCCGTCGCGCGCGCGGATATACTGGCCTGGCCGGCAGAAAACAGACTGGATGAATTCAGCCTGCGTGATATTCAAGATAACAAACACAAATTATCTGATTACAGGGGCAAAGTTGTACTGGTGAATTTCTGGGCTAGCTGGTGTCCGCCCTGCATCTATGAAATGCCCGAACTGACAAACCTTAAAAAACACTTTGCAGACCAACCCTTCGAGATAATCGCGCTTAATGTTGGCGAAAAAAAATACCGCGTCAGGAAATTTGTCAAGCTGATCAATTTCGATCTGCCGGTGCTGCTGGATACTTCCAGTGAAACATTCAATAGCTGGGGCGTTAAAACATTACCAACCAGTTTTCTGCTTGATGCAAACGGTCAAGTCCGCTATCGAGTACGAGGCAATCCCGGCTGGGAAAATGAACAAACTAAAACCATGATAGAAAACCTCATTGCCGAAACTGCAAATATCTCTAAACTAACCGACTAATCCAGAATGGCCACCACAACGGGACGCACTCACTAATGAAAAAATTTAATACCCTGAAATCAGCTTCATCACTTTTGCCATCCCTTTTACTATTATTAATTTCTCCGCTATCAAATGCAGACACCAGGTCTCACATGCAGGAAATAGATAAGCTGTTCAGACTGACCCAGATGGAAAAGAAAATCGACGAGAGTGTCGATTCGGTCATGCAGTTACAATTGCGCCAGAATCCGCAACTGGCGCAATACAGCGAGGAAATGCATAACTTCTTTACAAAATATATCGGCTGGAATGCATTAAAGGATGACCTTGCAAACATGTACATGCAGACATTCAGTGAAGACGAACTGAAAAAGATTAACGATTTCTATATATCGCCGGTAGGTCAGAAAGTTATTAATTCGCTGCCACAGCTGGTACAGCAGAGAAACCAGCTGGCAATGCAGCGTCTGCAGCAGCACATTGGTGAACTGCAGAATATTGTGGCACCGCCAGCAACAGCTCATTAGAACCGCAGGGCGCAATAACCAACGGTTATTGCGCCCTGCAAAAATGAGTTATGCGGCCGGCATTTACGTTGCAGGCAGGTCTACGTGCAGCTGAAAATAACTGCAAAGTTATGCTACACAAGCATTTTGCAGTTTTGCCAAATCTGAACAACAAGATTACTTCTTATTCGAAGCAGCGTTTAAACATTCCGGAAGACGAAACTCTTCATCCAGCCCGTAGACTTCGTCAAACTCGCCATCGCAATTACTGTCGCGTATCACGTAATTGCTGTTGCCTAAGCTGCTATTGCGTGTATCCAGGCTCCAGGCCCATACAACTCCCTTCGTAGACATACTGACGATACTGTCGCCCGAGGCATCAAAATACTGTTTAATGTGGGTTTCTTTAACACCGTCATTATCCCCGTCTGCATCACGTTCATCATGCAGGTTAAAACCATCGAGTTTTGGCGGTTCATAGTTTTTTGCCAGTGCCTGGCCTGAAAACAGAACGAGAGCACAGGCAAGAACAATGATTTTACTGGATTGCAGCTTATGCAGACATAACATTGTTACTACTCCTAAAGATGCAGCAGTTCCATCTGCTTAAGAAACTGCCATATTACCCGGTAATCGACGGCATGAAAAGAACCGCCCGCCGAGGCTGGAGTCAGAGCAGTAGACAATCAGCTTTAAGCATAGTGAAAAGCGAGGAAATTGACTCCGACCCCAATGCCAGTAAGTTATGCTCATTTTTCTGTTGTAGGTGCGAATTTATTCGCACGATGCGCGCATACGTTGGCACTGCGTGCGAATACATTCACACCTGCATACTTAACTTACCGGCATTGACTCCGACCCAGCATGCATAATTAGCCGCATTTCGAATCGCCGCAGTTCAGGCAGGTCATGCAGCCATCCATGCTGATGACGGCCCTGGTATTGCATTTTTTACACAACTGAGAATTAGGCGGAAAATCGTTGGCTTCATTAGTGTCTGCTTCAGCTGCATTATTATCGATACCATGAAACGAATCATATTCTTTTCTTTTTGCGTCCAGCATTTCTTTCTGGTAGCTGTCCATGCCATTATCTTCGATCATGCCGATCATTTTCATATGGCATTCGATGGCATCACCAATTTCCGCCACCAGTGACGGTTTGTACTTACCGCCTTTTTTGAAGTATCCGCCGCGTGGGTCAAACACGCTGCGCAATTCGTCTACCAGGAATGTGACATCGCCGCCTTTCCTGAACACAGCTGAGATAATTCTGGTCAGGGCAACAATCCACTGAAAGTGGTCCATGTTCTTGGAGTTAATAAATATCTCGTAAGGGCGGCGCATTTCGTGCTCCGTGCCCGGGTTTAATAAGACATCATTTATGGTGACATACAGCGCGTGCTCAGACTGCGGCGTTTTTATTTTATACGTCGAGCCAAGCAGCATTTCCGGCCGCTCGATTTTTTCATGCATATGGATTATTTCCGCTTTAACCGGCTCTTTTTCAATCACCTGTTTCGCTGCCGGCTCTACACTGGTTTGTTGCTGTTTAATATCTTCAGTCTTCTCAGTTTTGTTGCTTTCTACTTCGTAACCGACAATTTTATTTTTTATTTTAATAGTCATGTTTCACCTTAATAATTATAGTTATTCGGGATCGGAGTCAGATTAAACACAGCATCGTTATTGCGAGCGATAGCGCGGCACTCTCCGCCTTTTTACCGCGCCATCAAGAGATTGCTTCGCTCCTCGCAATGACAAAAGAGCGCCCCAGTTAAATCAAAACTTGCCATAATAACCTTCTTTTAACGCGTCATATAAATTTGCCGCGGTATGTATTTCTCCGTCATATTCAATTTTTTCATTACCTTTGGCTTCGACAACGCTGCCGTCTTCGAGCGTGAACTGGTAGATGGTGTTTTGCAGGTCTTTTTCTTTCACCAGCACACCCTGGAACACTTCCGGGTTAAAGCGGAAGGTGGTGCAGCCTTTCAGTTTTTTCTCGTAAGCGTAGAGATAAATATCCTTGAATTTTTCATACGGATAATCCGTTGGTATATTTGCCGTTTTCGAAATGGACGAGTCAATCCATTTTTGCGCCGCAGCCTGGATATCGACATGCTGTTTTGGCGTGACGTCGTCGGCGCTGATAAAATAGTCCGGCAGCTTTTCATCTTCTGCTTCCGAGAGCGGCATCGCTTTCGGGTTAACCCGTTCACGGTAGGCCAGCAGTTCATACGACCAGACATCCACGTTTTCCTTGGTCTTCTTTCCCTCACGGATAATATTGCGCGAGTAATGGTGCGCAAAACTGGGCTCAATACCATTGCTGGCATTATTGCCAATAGAAAGTGCAATGGTGCCGGTTGGCGCAATAGAGCTGTGATGGGTAAAGCGCGCACCGGTCTCTGCCAGTTGTTTCACCAGTTCAGGATCCTGCTCGGCAATTCTCTGCATATAGCGGCTGTATTTTGCGTGCAACACTTTGCCTTTGACGCTGTCGCCGACTTTCCAGCCGTCTTTTTTCATTTCAGGCCGGTGGCTCAGCATTTCCGTGGTGACTTCAAAATCCTGTTCGAGAACGGGCGCCGGACCTTTTTCCTTCGCCAGCTCGAGCGCGGATTCCCAGCCTGCCATCGCCAGTTCACGCGTTACCTTCTCGGTGAAGGCAAGCGATTCCTCGGAGCCATAGCGAATGCCCAGCATGGTTAAGGCGGAACCCAGCCCCAGGTAACCCATACCGTGCCGGCGTTTATTTTCAATTTCATCTCGCTGTCGCTGCAGCGGCAGACCGTTAATTGCAACCACGTTATCCAGCATGCGGGTAAACACCTTCACCACTTCACGGTAAGTTTCCCAGTCGAAACCGGCTTTATCGGTAAACGGCTGTTTAACCAGGTGGGTTAAATTAATGGAGCCTAACAGGCAGGCGCCATATTCAGGCAACCCCTGTTCGCCGCAGTTATGCGCATGCAGACCATTTGCATCAAAGGTATTGATACCCGGCACCTGCACATCATACACGTCCTCTACACCAGCATTTACTATAGAAGATACTCTTGCTGTAAACCGTTCGCGGTTAAGCGCACGCCTGCAGGTCGACAGGCAATGCTGCAGTTTTTCAAGCTTGTCGCTGTCTGCAAAGCCAATCAATTCATGGAAACGCAGCAGGTTTTCGCCACTGATAACCAGTTCATGTTGTGCTGAAATTTTGTATTCAGCCTGGCCGCCTTTTCCATCAGGCAATAGTGATGTACCCGACTGTCTGCGATTTTCATAAATAACCGAAGCGATTCCCAGACGCAGCAGCATTCTTTGAACTGCCTGCAAACAGCTGATGTCCGATTGGGCAAGGCGTATGGAGACACCTTTGGACTGGCTGCCCTGAACACAACCGTCAGCATCAAACAGGCCACGTAGAAAACCTCTGTAGAACTCACTGGAAGTCCGCTCAACAAGAGCAGTCGGCTTTTTATTACCGGCAAACATTCCAAGATCAAATGCCATATCGCGAATAGCAGCAGTTGATAGTCTGTATTCATTGCGACCCGCAGCTTCATGCCAGCCTTTGAAGTCTGCACGATGCGGCAACTGAGTTGCAGCATCCAGGGCTGCCCGCATAACAGCTTCTGTACCAATCGTGCAAGCTGAAACTGCACCATTTACTACAGACGGTATTTTCCAGACTGAGAGCACAGCTTCGTCATTTTTCAGGGTACCATCGCCCACTAACAGCCCCATCAGGTAACCTTCATGCTGACCGTATTTACCATGCCATTGTGTATTACTCCGATGATCATTAAGTAGCACACGGTCACCACTGCGAAGCTTGCCTGCCTCGCACCATTCCGTGTCCGTGGCATAACGGGTAAAACGCGTTACACGACGCACACGATGATCTGCGGTCAGTTTCAGGCTGTAACCTTCAGTAGTTAGCAGATGGACAACCGGCTTTGTCGCTGTTTTGAAAAACCCCTGCTCGCCGCTGTCAAAATCAATACCGTCTACACGGGCCCTGAACGAACGGCCAACAAGCTCAGAGACCTGGCGCGACCCCGCTGAAGTCTGTACCCAGGTATCTGCGGTAACACACGGGTTGGTCGTGCGAATATTTTCGCAGAACCAGTTGTTGTTCATTTCATTGTACTGGTCGATAAGAATGAAACCGGGCTCGGCATAGTCGTATGTCGATGTCATAATGACATTCCATAACTTGCTGGCTTCGATGGTTTTATAAATCCTGCAAGCTACCCTGCCTTCATCGTTATTGATGTAGTCGTTTTTTATCGGCCAGTCGCGCCATATCACCTGGTCGGCATCGTTTAGATCAATACTGTGGGTGTCAACCTCTTCCCTGGTTAGCGGGAAGGCCAGCGGCCAGATGGTGTTGTTTTTTACCGCTTCCATAAATTCACTGGTAATCAGCAGCGACAGGTTGAACTGCCGCAAGCGACCGTCTTCCCGCTTGGCGCGGATAAAATCCAGTACATCCGGGTGGCCGACATCGAAGGTCGCCATTTGTGCGCCTCTGCGTCCGCCAGCAGATGATACGGTAAAGCAGACCTTGTCATAGATATCCATAAAAGACAGCGGGCCGGAAGTATATGCACCCGAACCGGTTACATAGGCATCTTTTGGTCTCAGGGTTGAAAACTCGTAGCCGATGCCGGCGCCCGATTTCAGTGTCATACCTGCTTCATGAACTTTCTGCAGGATATCGTCCATCGAGTCATGAATCTTGCCGGAAACGGTACAGTTAATGGTAGAAGTTGCCGGTTTGTACTGCTGTGCGCCGGCGTTGGAAATGATTCGCCCTGCAGGCACCGCCCCGTGCTTTAAAGCCCATAGAAATCTCTCATACCAGAATTGCTGTTTCTCGGGTGTGTTTTCGATATCGGCAAGCGCACGGGCGACACGAGTAAAGGTGCCTTCGACACAGAGATCAACGGCCTCACCCAGTTTGTTTTTCAACTGGTATTTACGTTGCCATATGTCTTCTGAAGCAGGCTGTAACGGGATTTCATGGGATTCGGCGGAATCTTTCACGGGCTTTGCAACCATTTTCATGGGGAACGATCTCCTTTATATCACACTATATCAGCATATTAGTAATGCTATATATAGTGTTATTATTATAATTGGTCTACTATATATTGTGTGAATCGCATATATTACACGAACCCGGCCGATCTGTAACATAAATTTATTTTATTACAGTTTTAACATATGGCTGACCAGACGCGCCCTGTATAGATCATAGCGGTCTGGCATGATCACAAAACTTTATCGCTGGCGATACTTTGTGTTCCGATAAATTGTACAGTGATCATAAACAGCAGCGTAAATATGTTGACATTTGATTTGCAGGCGCAAAAAAATGAAACATAATTCATCGAACAGCAAAATGCGGCGTTTCTAAATGGCGAAACATCAATGAGTGAAAACCAGGCAGTCTCACATCATGACCGGAACCGGGGAATGGCTGTATTGTAATGGCATGAGGGAGAATGCAGTACCGTAGAATAACGGTGAGGCACGAACCGCATCATTCGTGTAAAGATCAATCCGTTTGTCTCCTTGTAATAGTGAAAAGCATGAGTCCGCAAAGAACGCGAAAGAAGCCGGGAAACGCTTATTATAATCCACGGGTCAACGCACTAAAATGCCGGGAGCATTTTGAACGTACGCCAGTACGGTCCGAAGGACGTAGCGCAGGAGGCGCGTAGTAGATAAACACGGATTGAAACGACGCGATAGATGCGGTTCGCGCCTCACCGCATCAGACAATTTTTATTCGTAGGTATACTGTTTCTTGCTGATCCATATTTTTTTCAAGCGCAGCCTGGCTTTTAACATATCAGCATATTCCCTGGCAGCCGTGTAATCCGTTGAGTTATTAACAAGCACACGATACCAGATACCGTCATTCACTATCGTCTTTTCAATTTCGTATGGAACACCTGCCCTGTCGAGGAAAGCAAGCTCGCCAGCAGGCGGTGGATTCCCGTAATACGACAGCAGGTGTACCGACCAGATCGTATATGTTTGATCTGTGACATCGCCCGCTGAAAGCTTCAATGCATGCGCTGCATTCATTTCAGATGATATGGAAGCGACCGAACGCACCGGCACAAGTTTCTCGAAATCCTCTGCCGCATGCTGCAGTTTTTTAATAGATGACTCAGCCTCATTAACATGGTCATTTAATAGACCGGGGTTTTTGTTATTTTCATCCTGCATTTGCCCAGTTTGATGCTCACTGTTCATCGTTGATTCTGTAACTTGCACCGACTGAACAGATTTCTGCAATTGCATTTTTTCTATATCGCGTTTTATTTTGGCTATAGATGTCTCCGCTGCAGCCAGCCGTTTGCTGATTAAATCGGCATTTTCTTCTGACGTGGCAAATCTTGTTGCAATGTTGGCCTGTGCCTGTTTTATCTGCTGATAAATCAATTGCCTGATTCTGTTTTCTGTTATTGTATTTTCAGCTTCATCTTGCGGAGTCGGTGACAAATCCGCTTCAGTAGCTGAGTTAATTCCCCTGTCATTTAATGCTTTTGTTTTATTTTTAATGGTGCCCAGGTTTACAAAAAAAGCATCAAACTCGTTCGTTTCATCCGCCATCTGCTTGGCGACTGCCGCAACGACCGCTTTAGTTTCTGCCTGCACCGGTGCTATTGTTTCTTTTTCTAGAGATGCTGGTTTTTCTATCACAGTCACTTCTGCCGGGCCACTCTGCCCTGGCCCTGTATGATTTGTCTGCTCATCTGGATTGCCAGACAAATACCAGTAAACCGCTGCACCTGTTACAGTCGCAGCGAGCAAAGACATTGCCACAAATGGCATGCGAGTTTTATTCTTTGCCTTATCTAAAGCATTCTGTGTTGCGCTCTCTGTTTTTTCCAGGTAATGCTGTGTCCTGTTTATTAACACTGTATAATCGTCATCCCACACTTCATGTTGCTGTTCTTCTTGCCGATATTCCTGATGTTTGTCACTATCAGTGGATAACTTCGCTGTGTCTTCATCTGTAATGAAAGCTTCATTCTCGAGCTCTGTTTTGTTACCTGATTCATCATCCACAGCTGATAATGATTGCTTTAGCCTGGCTTCCATTTGTGCAAGCGAATCTGATGAGATGTCTTCATCATCAGGGACTGGCTCCGGCTCGGCTTCATCTGCCAGATTCTCTGCAGCAATAGTCAACAGGTCTAATGAACCATCTATATATGCAGCATATTCATCCAGCACTAATTTCTCACTTTCATTATTCGTTAACTCATCATCCTCCTCAATAGCGGTGTAATCAGTATCACCTTTATCGGTAACAGATGTTGTTCCTGGATTGTCATCTGAAATTCCCTGCTCTGATTCGAGTGATGAGCCAGGTTCATCAATTTCATCTGTTACAGAGATAGTTGAAGCGTCACTATCATTGTTGCTCTCTGTCACCCCCAGAATTTCGCTCAGTTCATCAAGCACTGATGCACCCTCGGCGATATAGTCAGCACTCTCGGGGTCGTCCAATATATTCATCAGTTGAAGCAGACTGGTTTCGAGCAGGTCTTTAAGTTCATCGTGTCCTGGGGAATCACTGGCGAAAGTCATCGCCACCCCGGAATCGCTCTCCAGCGATGCAGTTAACTCATCGATACATTCCCACAGCAGGCTCTGCAGCTCTTCAAGAATAGAGTGCCAGAATTCAGACGGCTGCCCATCATTAATTCTGTATTTATCTTCAGCCTCACTGCTCACCTTTGAAACCGTTTCGCCGAGAAAAGCTTTCAACTCATCAAGGGCAGACATGCCACTGACACTAGCTTCACTGTTGGACATGACCGAAGGGTCATCTGATCGCAGGTCTTTGCCGTATAGAATATATTCTTCTGCAGTTTTCATATTTTTTCCCAATAAATAACCGTGGAACCATGACAGACAGGTCTGTCCAGCTGAAAATCCGCCATGGTCCAAATTGTCATGTTGGAATTTCCAGAGCAACCATTTCAACTAAACCCCGGCGCGCACAATAAAACGCTACACAAATAACAACATGTTCATAGAATCAATATAGTAGATTTGGGCAATAATTCCCTGAAAACAGGGTATATTGCCAAGTTTCAAACCGATTTATCACGACACACACAAAGACGAAGGCACTGGGCAAATCAGGCAGATAAAGCAGAAACTGGTGCACCGCAAAGCTTTATTGACGCCCCAATCCGTTGCAGACATATGTGACAGGAAGATTGCCAAACTTGACCGGTATTTTCCGGCTTATTAATTCCACCGCCAGCTAGACTATCGGTATCGGCGGCACTATCGACACTACTGCTGATCCTGGCCTACGATCTTTCGCTCCGGGAAGCAATAGCAGCAGCACGGATAAACCGGGTTATTGACACGGGTAGCAAATCATTAGCTTTTAACCAGGGCGAAAAAAAGACTGGCGATAATTTTTTTCCTTATCGCAGTGTACGGAGTAATTACCGGCAGTATTGATTCTGGCATGACATCAGGCACAACTGATCACAGGAATGAAACAAAAAAATAAATACGGAAATTGCAACAAATATCGTAATAATGTAGAGTTACTTGGCTAATATAACATTTTAAAATTCATTATGAGAATGGAAAATGATCACATATAAAGAGCTTAATGAGCAAAATCATCATATCACGGAGCTGTCGAATGTCCTTAATTATCTATTCAAGGACCGTACCATGTGTGACACAGCATCATGCTGTGAACTTTTTAATAATTACGTCAACCTGGTGAATCAGCACATTGATACGGTTGACAAGAACATGTACAGCGGCCTGCTGGCAAGTTCTGATGAAAAGCTCAAAAATGTCGCCAAAAATTTCATGTCAGGTTCAGTCGAAATTAAAAAAATTCTCAAGGACTTTTCAAAGCACTGGTGCCCGGTGAAAAGCAGGCCCGAATTAAGAATCAAAGATCATGAGGAATTCCTGAAGGCGACTGATGAGCTGTTTGAT
>JAJDNP010000166.1 GCA_022340645.1 Gammaproteobacteria bacterium
TGACTGTAATATCCCTTTCAATGAATTTAAGTTGACCAGGTAGAAATAGTAAGGAATAAGTAGAACGGAAGGACAGCCTGCCCAGTCTTTTAGTAGCTTTCCTAATAACACGCTCCAGGTAAATACAATACCTATTAACAACACCCACTGAAACATCACTACCTGCATTTGCGCAAGTACGGTAATGCCCACTGCAGCGATCAGTAAAAAAAATGGTATCAACCAGCGTAGCAATTTATGCGAAAACAACTCCAGTGTATAAAAGCCATACTTAAAAGGGTTCAGCACTGTTTTATTTTTCATTAAGCCGGTGAAACTGCGGTTTACAATACGTTGCTTTCGTTTACCTTCTTTATCAAAGTCACCGGCTGTTTGTTCATAGCAGATAGCCTCAGCATCGAAAATACCTCGATACCCTTTAGCAATAATCTGCAGCGGATTGACAAAATCATTGATGTCCTGCTGATCGAGCGGTTCATAAAGTACTTTCCTAATCGCGTAAATCGCTCCATCACCGCCAACCACAGAATGTAATTTACTTTCAATCTGTTTAATAAATATTTCATATTTCCAGTAAATATTTTCACTGGAGCCGGCGGTACTTTCTTCTTCATCTTTATAAATAGCTGCCCCAACGACATAGCCAACAGCTGCATCATGGAAATTTCGCACCAGCATTTTTAACGCGTTTCCCTGGTACATAGCGTTGGCATCAGAGAAAACCACTATCTCGCCACTGGCTTTAGCCATCGCAAGATTTAACCCCATGGTTTTACCCAGCCGGCCTTCCTGACGGATTAATATTATGCGCTCATTACAGTATTGCTTGATGATTTCATCCGTACCATCGTCAGAACCATCTGAGACAAACAGAATTTCCAGTTGATGTTGCGGATAATCAAGCGCCAGACAGTTCCTGATTTTTTGCTCAATAACATCAGCTTCGTTATAGCACGATACAATCAAACTTACCGTTGGCGTAATTTCGGCTCGATGAACAGGTTTACCCTTCAGCAATTTATCCAGCATCATGAGCAGCACCGGATATCCCATATACACATAGACCGGTATAATCAGCGCTATCAGAGTGATTATGATTAACAGGGATATCATAAGGAAATATGCCTGCGTAAACGAGGGCCAAGGGTGTTTGCTATCGGCAGAGGCAGCTTTTTCCAGACAGTTTCAACCAGTTCTCGCGTTCGGCTCTTGCCAGTGTTCATAGCAGCCATGGCGCCCTTATTATCCAGTATCTGCCACTCCAGTAAAACGGGCTTCGCTCCCCATTGCTGTTTAAATTTAAATGTCCCTTCACCAAATGTTGAACGGCCAAAATCAAATTGTTTACAGCCTCTTTCGCAGGAGATACGAAGCAGGTTCCAGTAAAGCAGCATGTTGGGTGCCAGGCGATTGTATTCGCGTAGCGTTGACGCCCACGGAATAGAGACATTATTGCCACTAAACAGCAGGATACCTGCACCTACTATCTTGTCTTCAAACCATACCCTGCCGACCAGTAGATTCTCTCCATAACTTTCTCTTAGTGAATAAAACCATTTCTTCGAGTGCGTCGGCGAGCCCAGGTTATGCATATTACGTGAGAATACATAATAGAAATCTTCAATACTTTTTGCATCATTCGTATAATTAAAGTCGAGTCCGTTTTTCTCCGCTTTTCTTATCTGGCTCCTGACTTTGGACTTCAAGCTATCAAACAAACTATCGGCTGTATCAGGGAGATCCAGCAGCATACTTACTTTCTGGTCTGTCATGTCTGCTTTCACTTCCTGATCAGTTAAGCGTTGCCGTATTTCCAGAAATGCTGCCTGTTGTTGATCAACTAATTTAAGTGCTTGTTGAATAAGTGCATCCTTAATTTCACTGCTATCTGCAATAACACCACCTACATCACAAAATGGTAAAGAACAGATATTTATTTTCCCGCCCAGGCCCTTAAACATGCAAACAGGCAATATGCCGACCAGCTTATTTTCTACCTTCGCCAGCAGGTAGCTATAATCGAAACGATATGCTCTTTTAACGGCAATTAACCAGTGCATATGCTGGTAAGGTGATGCCAGTGGTTTCGCCGATAAGTATTGATCAATATTAATACTATCTTCGGGCTTAGCTTGTATGACGCTTATATCCATTTATTTTTTTATTCCTAATAATCTGTCAAGTAAAGCAAGTGATCTGCCGCAAAGATATAGATAGAAAATAAGCGGCATGACAAACATATAGTCAATCTTTTTGAATCCGAACTTGTACACTGTTAGCAAGAATGACACCGCATACATGATGATTAAATAGCCAGGCAGAGCAAGGTATGATTCTGTTACGCTGAGTACTAATGCCACGGCAAATAACACAAGATTTAACAAGGCAACCCAGGCTATTTTTGACTCTACAAAAGACTGCCATGATGAAAAGTCCTGCCCTCCATGCCAACGCTCACGCTGGATAAAGCCAGCAATAGTTTGGGGGTAACCATCATGGGTGACTATTAATTCAGGATTATCCCTGATAACAGCACCCGCCTTTGTTGCTTTTTGACAAAAATCGTAATCTTCTGCCGTTTCCATGGACTCACTAAACCCGTGAATTTTATTGAATAACTCTCGACTGGTAATCAAATGGCCCGCATTGATATAAGTTGCATCATACTGGGTTAATTCAGAGTACCAGTATTTATTAAGTAAACTTTTACTGTTGGTTGGCTGATATCTTGAACCCGTGATCAATAATGGAGAGTTTTTAACTTTTTCGAGCACTTCGGGAAGTTTTTCATGCCACTGCTGAGTAACAGTTACGTCTGAATCGATAAAAATCAGAACATCAGCAGTCGATTCCTGAACCCCTCTGTTTCTTACTGCAGCAATAGTGCCCACTGGAAACTCGATAACTTTTACACCTTGTTGCCTGGCAATCTCTGCAGTCCGGTCAGTAGAACCGTTATCAACAATAATTATTTCCAGACTATTATTATTTGTTAATGCCTGCAGTGTCTGCTGTATATATTCTTCTTCATTGTATGCAGGAATGATAACTGATGCAGTGTTCTTACTATTCATTAACGTTACCTTAACAGCTCCTTAATAAATGAGTTTTAATTACTAAAGAGCCTTATTATTGCCTCATTTTAATTAACTTCGCAGGATTACCCGCCATGATAGAAAAATCAGCAACATCTTTGGTTACCACAGAACCCGCACCAATAATACATTTCCTGCCAATATTAGCCATAACTAATGAACCGTTACCTATCCAACTATCTTCACCAATAACAATCTTAGTATAACTTCCTCCCTGTTGCTGAATGGGAGCATCAAGGTCATCAAAATTATGCTGCTGACTACCACTCATGATATGCACGCCACTGGCGATAAGACAGTCGTCACCAATATTGCACATCCCGATATTACATTGCGGACCTATGTAAACCCCTTTGCCTATCTCTGTATCTTTTTGTGAAAAAATCGTTGCAAATCCTATAACGCTGTCATAATTACAAACTGTCATCGTCAGCCGATAAAACGCTACACGGCAATAACTGCCAAACTTGCCGGGAACAAGGCTCAGCAGTTGTGAATAGCCAGCAATAGAATTATTTTGAGAAACAATACTCGTCAAGATGTATAGCAGATACAGGGGAAATATCATTACTGTAGCTATATTTGACATCGTTTTTTTCAGCATAGCGTTCATGCTGAATAATAATAGTACATGCTGAGATTTCTGTATCTTTCCGTGAAAAATACCCTCACACTTGTAATTACAACTTGCACAAAACCACAGGATTTGTGCAAATATGAATTTATTAACCGACAGCTGATCACGACTCACAAATATATTCCATACAAAAAAATGACGTTAGCATCAATAACCGTCCATTCATGACACAAAACACCTTAAGGAATCATTAATAAAGCGCGTGAAAACCCTTCAAAAGATTTCTGCTGTCCTATAATCATATAGAGTGATAGCTGATGTTCATCTGGCAATAAAATATCGAAACGTATAATAGTAATCACCGCTTTAATATCGAATCAGAAAATACTTTTTTATCTGTAAGCAGAACAATTTTTCAAAGGAACAACATGATAAATCCAGCCAAATCTAAACAAAATATTGGGCGCTACTTACTGACATTAATTTGCCTTGCTCTGGTTTCCTGCAGTACCGGCATGAATGAACAGCAGATGCTGCAAAATGCCAAATCCTACCTCAGCAAGCAGGAGCTAATGGCTGCATCCATAGAGCTGCGAAACACACTGCAGAAAAACCGAGAGAATGCAGAAGCACGCTATCTGCTGGGCACTATCTATATGCAAATTGGCGATCTGCCAAGTGCCGAAAAAGAATTCCGGCGGGCCGAACTTGCCGGATGGGACCAGCAGGAGATACAGACAAATATTGCTCGTATTTTCATAACCAGAAAAGACTTCAAGAAGCTGCTTGATGAAATCAGCATCGTAAATACATGGTCAGCAGATACTCAGGCGAATATCGCAGCCATGCGAGCGCTTGCTTACGCCGGTTTAGGCAATCTAGTACAGGCCAAAACTGCGCTGGAAGAAGGCAGGAAATATAGCACAGACGCATTATATGTATTAAAAACCACAGTAATGTTCCAGCTTGCCAGCGTTGAGCAGGGCGATGCCACAGCTACGCTACAAAAAGCGCTGACTTTGTATCCTGAAAATTCTGAGCTGCTGTTGCTACAGGCCTCCAACAGGATACAAAATGACAACCTCTCACAAGCTGCGGAAACTTTCAAAAAAGTCATCAGCCTTGACCCTCCAAATCTGATCACAGCCAATGGCCGAATTGCGCATATCGGTCTTGCTCGCCTGCAAATTATTGACAAAAATATTGAAGGCGCGAACTCAACCCTGGCGCGATTACTAAAACGAAATGATAATGATCCAGATGCAAATTATCTTGCCGGGTTACTTGCGCTTAATCAGCATAACTACGACATCGCTGAGGAACATATACGCAAACTGCTTGCTATCTCTCCAGATCACATCCAGTCGCAACAAGCCATGGGTAAGATTAAATATGCATTGAAAAATTACGATCAGGCCGTTCATTATTTAGCTACATACCTGAATTCAAACCCGGATGACGTTGCTGTCCGCAAACTTTTAGCAAACACCTATATCATTCTAAACCAGCCTGAACTGGCAAAATCAACTTTGCAGGGCACAACCGCAGTCGATCCGGAAGATCCTGAAATACTCACGTTACTAAGCCAGATAGAATTTAATAAAGGTGATCTGAATACAGGCATTCAGTTCCTCAGCAAAGCTGTAAAATCCAGTCCGGATAACATTGCACTGCACAAACAACTGGCAAAAGCTTATATTTCTACTGGCAATATGAGTCAGGCGCTTGCTGAAATTAAAACCTACCATAGGTTGAGTAATAATACCGAGGAAACCCAGAAGCTGGGAATATCCGCCTATTTAAAATCAGGACAAATTGACAAGGCAATTATAATTGTGAACCAGATGCTAGATAAGAAACCAGATGATCCAGAATTGCTTTCGCTAAACGGCGGTCTATATGCAGCAATTAATAACAATCAGCAGGCGCGTCTCTATTTTAATAAGGCATTACAACTACAGGATATGCTGCCTACGGCTATTGTAGGGCTAGCCCGTCTTGAGAAAAAGGAAGGAAGCTATGACAAAGCTATCGCTTTGTATAACAGTCTGGTCGATGCAAATATTGGCGGCACCATACCTATGCTTGCGCTATCGGAGCTGGCCGCGGAGCAAAATCGTACTAGTGACATGCTCTCCTGGCTGGAAAAAGCACGTAATGCTGCGCCAGCTGAAGCAAGACCTCGAATTATACTTGCCAACTACTACTTGAGCATTAACGATACCGATAAAGCAAATATTTACGTTCAGGAAGCATTGAAAACATCACCTGAACAGCCGGATCTGTTAGCACTACAGGGAAGAATATTAATTGCCCAGAAACGCTATCAGGAAGCTGTGCCGATATTGAAGGATCTGCTCACAAAAATACCAGACTCGAGTACTGTGAGAACTTTACTTGGCGAAGCCTATTTACGCCAGGGTATGACAACAAATGCGCGTGAACAGCTTCAAAAAATCCTGGATAGAGAAAATGACAATGTTATAGCGATAACCTTAATGGCCGAAACAGAATTTAAAGAAGGCCACCTGGACAAGAGTCTTGAATACACAAAACTGTTACAGAAAACACAACCTGAAAGCTATATCGGTTATTTACTGGAAGGCAATATATGGGTATCAAAAGCGGACTATAACAAAGCTTACACAGCATTTGCCCTTGCATGGAAATACCAGCATACAGCTGATCTGGCAATAAAATTATTTATGGCAGCAAAACATTCTATGGATTTCAAAGCTGCTATTGAACCATTGACCACATGGTTGAATACGCATCCCAACGATAGTACAACACGTTTTTTCCTCGCGATGACGTATCAAAATGCTGAAGATAATGACAGCGCAATCGCAGAATATGAAACAATTCTCAAGGATAAACCGGATAATGCCGCAGTGTTAAATAATCTAGCCTGGCTTTACTCTCTGAAAAACAATCCAAAAGCACTGGATTATGCAGAGAAAGCATACCGCTTAACACAGACAGATCCTGGAATTTTGGACACCTATGGCTGGCTGCTTGTACAACAGGGACAAACCATGAAAGGCCGTCGCCTGTTACAACAGGCCATGGAACAACTGCCCGACAACCTTGAAATTCGCTACCATTATGCGGTTGCGTTAATTCATTCAGACAGCAAAAGCGAAGGTCAGCAAATTCTTGAAAAGCTGCTTAGAGAAAACAGGCCATTTATTGGCAGGAAAGATGCACAACAACTAATTGCAAAACTAGCATCAGCTGATGACATGTAATCGCGCCATTTCATCAATAAACTGATTGGCAATAACATAGCTGTATTAATTCACTTATGTATATATGAGGACGAGAATTAAAAATGAAATTCTTTAATGACCTGGCTGATTTTAGTGCCGCCGAAATCGATGAACTGATTACACTTGCCAGAAGACTGGACACTAACCCTGAACCCCGAGCACTCGAAGGTAAAGTTCTGTCGCTACTGTTCCTGAGCCCATCATTGCGAACGCTAATCTCATTCCAGTCAGCAATGGCTAAACTGGGCGGCAGCACTTTTGTCATTTCACCCGAAATGTCGATTCACGGACTCGAATCACGTTCTGGCATAGTCATGGATGGTGTCGCCGCCGAACATGTTCGCGAAGCAGTGCCGGTGATCGCGTCCTATGGCAATGCCATTGGTATCCGAGCGTTTGCTAAAAGAGAAAGTCTCGATGACGATTTGGCTGACCGTGAATTTCGTGAGTTAGTGTCGCTAGTTGAAACACCATATATCAACATGGAATCGGCCATCAATCATCCTTGCCAAAGTCTTGCCGACTGGAAAACCATGGATGATTTAGGAATACCTGGCAATGGCGGTAAATTTGTACTGTCCTGGACCTGGCATCCAAGACCTATGCCTTTCGCAGTACCCGCAGCAACGGTGCATATGGCTGCCATGCGCGGCATGGATGTTACAGTACTAAGACCGGAGGGTTTTGAACTGCCGGATGTAATCATGGACAAGGCACGTCAGGCTGCCGCCATGAGTGGCGGTTCGATAACAGAGACAGATGACCGCAACAGCGCAATGCAGGATTGTGAAGTTCTTTATGTCAATTCCTGGGCTTCCCCACATCATTACGGTGACAGACGTGCTGAAGAACAAATCAAACCTGAGCTGCACGACTGGTGTGTAGACGAGCCGTGGTTTGAGAATGCAAATTGTGACAGCCGTTTTATGCACTGCCTGCCGGTACGCAGAGGCGTCACTGTAACTGATCGCATACTTGATAGTTCGCGTAGCGTCGTTATTGCTGAAGCGCGCAATCGCATGCTGGTGCAGATGGCACTGCTGCACCAGATGTTATCCGGCTCGTAACCTGCTATTGATCTCCTGTTTTAGGTAACCACTAAAACAAACATAAAGCTTTGAAATTGTGCCGCCCACAAATCTGGGCGGCCTTTTTTCATGCGAGATTTCAACCTTTACTGCGACTCGATACTATATTATAACAATATCCTTGCGCACAGAAATTGTGCTCAGGTGCCCAGTTTAAAAGCTAAATTAACGATAGATAATAAAGATTGGGTGGCGTTAAGCGGCTGAATTGACGACCGCTTTGGCTTCGGAATCCTCTATCAAGCCAAGCGTATTCAAAACATCCCAGGTTGTTCCGAACTTAAAATCTGACATAAGATTTCTCAACCTGGCTTCACATTTATCAAGATTATTATAATGCCTGAATCGTGATAACCAGCCAGCTGATATTTTCGGTTGCTCAGGATCGATCTCCCAGGGATGTAAATAAAAAATAAATTGTTTTTGCTGGCGGTTTATATGCTTTAATCCCATTCTGCTTAACCAGTAAGGATACAGACGGAAGTAGCCGCCACCAGCAATGGGCAGCCTGTAATTAACGATTTTTACTGTAGACAATGGGA
>JAJDNP010000008.1 GCA_022340645.1 Gammaproteobacteria bacterium
TACCCGCGTCGCTGTTGCTGCAGGACGGTAATGTCAGCAATCCACAAGCTATGAGTGTGGCGGGTGTCAGTGTAGTCAGTAGTTTTTTAAACATCGAATTTCCCATCATCTAAAAGTATTTGAAGTAACGACTGTCGCTAGTCGGATTCGTTCCGTGGAAACATCGGTTCCACAATAATATCGATTAACAAGTATAGCTGACATAAAAAAAGGAGGGAAAGTCGCCTTCCCCTCCATTATGTTCAGCTTACCGCGGGCATCCTGCCCGCGGTAATCAGCAGGGACTGCTGTTACCAGCCACAGGTGGTGCCCGTCTGGGCCGTGGCTGCCGTCTCCCAGGCTGCCTCGGTAGCACGACCATTGACCAGGTGCTCCTTAAATGCAGTACTGCAGGTGACGGAGGTGGGCCAAGCACCTGAGTCTGTAGGGTCAGAGTGACAGCCTGAGCAGACACCGTCAGAGCCATCCGTCGTACCATAGGGTGCACCATTTACCAGCGTCTCGGCATTGTCCATCATCAGTCGCGATGTATAGCCGTTATCAGCATGTTGCAGGAACGCTGCCGTATGGCTGGCAACCTTCGGCCAGTCGGCCGGCACGCTGTTCGGGTTCTTCGGTCCGAAGACACCGTTTGGACCGTGACAGTTCTGGCACGTGGTATTGAGCACGTTTGCCTCGGCCGTGTAGGTGTGCGCCCAGCTCACCGCTGAGTCATAGTCGGTGATGCCGTAGACATTACCCGCACTGGTGTTCAGGAAGGTCGGAATCTGCCCACCGCCGACGTCGTGACAGGTACCGCATTTCAGCGGTCCGTGCGTACCGTCGTGGTTCAGCGCTGCTGCCTGTGCGTAGCTCGTGGTGTCGATATTCGGCGTTACCGGATACAGACCGTGGATCGACTCGTGGCAACCCTGGCAGGTGATGTCCTGGTGGCCTTTTGAGTAGCGCATCAGGCTCGCCTTGCGCGGGTAGTTGAACGGCGGGAATGCATTGATATTACCGCTTTGTTCAGTATACGGCGCCGCGTGGCAATCCGCGCAGTGCGGTTCACCGGCAGCCAGCCAGTGGTCACGACCGTCGGTCGCTGCCGAGAACGGCACCGGTACCGCACAGTTGTCGCCAGCTGACAGGGTGCAGCTACCGCTACTCGCAGTATCCAGCGCAGCCTGAGCAGACGCGACACAGTCCGGCGTGGTGCAGAAGGCGCCGCCAAACGGACCCGAATCCGGCACGCTGTTGCCTGCCAGGGCTACGTTGAAGTCACCATCAACATCGGTCGAGCCGCAGATCTGGAACCGTGCACCGCCATTGACCGGACCGCAATCCACGTCAACCGCCGGTGTGCCATTCACACAGACTGCACCGGCCGGAGGTCCGATTACGACCTCGACCGTCGCAACATTGGCGTCGTGATCAGCGGTTACGCCACCTGCAATCAGGCCAACCGCTTTTGAGACGTAGTCGCACAGGCCCGGGTCCTCAGCCCAGATCGCGGTGGTGTCGTCCGTCGCATTGGTGTCCTTCGGATCCAGCCACGATTCCGCCTGAGCTGTCGTGGCACCGATCGCAGCTGCAACTGCCGCCAGGTTAGGCTGACCACGGACATCAACTGCATCCGTCACACCATCGGCCTGCTTACCCGGTACGCCATTTACCAGGTCAGTCATGTTCTCAGCTTTCCAGATTTCCTGGCTCAGCTGGCTGTGGCAGTTGGTGCACCAGATGCCGGTGTTCTCGGTCGGGGTGTTCGATACGTTGGTCGCCAGCCACTGGCCAACTGCGTTCAAGTGCTCAGGTGTCTCGGCGCCGTCGCTGTCCTTGCCCGGGTTGGAGTGCACATCACGTCCGACGAAACAGCCGCCGTTCGCGCCACGGTTGTCGCCGAGGGCGTACAGGTTGGTACCCGCCAGTGTGATCGGATAGCCATCCATGCTGCCGTCGGAACGGTGCGCAGGGTGACAACCCTGGCAGCTGCCGTCACGGCCCAGCGAGTCTGTAAAGGCGATCGGGCCGCCCGTGCTGAGTCCAGCATGGTTGTTATGCACCGCCTCGGTGATCGGCGGAATCAGCGTGCCAGTGGTACACGGTTCAGTACCCAGTTCGTTGCCAGCACCGCAATTGGCTGACTTGACCACCGCGATTACATTATCTGCATGGCAGCGCTGGCAGGTCACGGAATCGTGTCCCAGACGTGTGAGCGTCGGGTTTGGACCACAGCTACTCGGGGGGCTCGCGTCAGAACCACAGTTCGGGTAGCTGGCCGCAAAGCTGGTGCCGTGCTGCGTATCATGGGCGACCAGAATGCTGATTGCCGCACTCTTCAGACGGGGATACCAGTCCGAGTCTCCAGACACGGTGTCGATGTTATATAACGAGCTCCAGAAGTTGTACTCCTGCTGCACCAGCGCATACTGACCCGCATCGTTGTTCGGGCTGTTTGACACGGTCATCTGGACACCCGGGGTACCCAGATCTTCATCTGTGATGCCGGCATTCTCGTTGTCCGGGATGGTGACAAACTCACCGTCTGCCGGGTTCGAGTGACAACGCTCACAGTTCGGGATGTCGATCGGCGCAGTCCCGAAGCCAATGACCGGTTTGTTGCTGGTGTCCAGCGTGGCGGCGCCTGCGCCGTCCGCTGCACCCGAATCGTAGTCAAACAACTGCGCTTTCATCGCCACGAATGGGCGTACCGAGTCTTCGTCGACCAGCCCCGGATCGGAGAAGAAGTCGAGCGAGTCTTCGAATGGCGTCAACGGCAGGCCCAGGGCCTCCCAGATGCGCGGCGAGGTCAGCATGATCGGCAGGTTTTCCAGCACTTTCATCTGCGTGAATACCACCGTGCCCTGGTCGCCGGAGAACGTCAGCACGTTGCCTCTGGACAACCCACCGCAGTTGTTCGCCACGGCTGGATTGTTCGGGTCGCCGCCCTGCGTTACCGGACCCAACGGGTGGAATGCCGGGCCGCAGTCCGGTGGATAAGCAACAGCCGGGAACGGCCCCGGCTGACCGGAAACGCCCAGGCGGATCTTGTCCGATTCCGCGCTCACATTCGCCGTGGGGTTGCTGCCTTCAAGATCGGCATATATATACAGGTGGTTCCACACCGCGTTCTGGTAGTTGTCGGTCGGGTCAGTGTAAACGCCGTTACCCTGCAGCACCCCCGTTGCACCGTCGGAGCTGCCGTATATCAGGTGGCCGGCGGCGAGGCCGGCGCCTGTCGTCACTGCAGCCGAATCAGCTGTCGTGTTCCACGAACCCAGGGTGTTGCCTTCGGCCGCACTAATCAGCGTGCTGAACTGCAACTTGCCGTTGCCGTCGTTGCGCGGCTGCGCATCGTGCCAGTACTTCAACACGTATTTCTTGAAGTTGCCGCTGCCGTCCAGCGCCTTGTTACGCACGACCGTTTCACGACCGAAAAAATCCGTTCCTTCATTCGGATCACCTTCAAGCAGTGCCGGGAAGCCGGCACCATCGGTGCCCTGGGGCTTGACCACCTGCGCCAGGATGGAGTTGTACACCGGCAGTACGCAGCAGTAGGCAAACTCGAAACCCGTGCAGTGCATGCCCAGTTCGTAGTTCATCATAATCTTGAAGTCGGTCTGCGGATTATCCAGACCGATATCGGGCGGCTGTGTACCACAAGCGGTTATATCATCGATGCAGGAAGGACCCGGCGGCTTTTGATACAGGGATTTAAAGATTGCCAGGTCAACGGCGTTGACATTACCCTTGCTATTAAGATTCGTATCGGGATTCATCGAGTGCCAGGTGGCCTTGAAGAATGCCAGGTCAACAGAATTGACGAAGCCCGACTGGTCAAAATCGGCATCACAGATATTACCGTAACCGTCGCCGTTGGTATCCTCCTGAAGAGGATTGGCGACATCGATGCAGTTGTCCAGATAGTCGATGATGCCGTCGCCGTCGGTGTCAACCGCTGCCTGCGCTGGCGGACACGCCATGAACATCATCGCAATAGCTGCCAGCGTGTATCTTGCAACACCCGGCAGGCTACTGCAGTTGTGATTAAATATTTTTGAAAACATTATCCCCTCCCGAAACGTCTACCTAGAAGACGTTTACATTATTTAATTAATATCACTTTATTGTGTATCTGCTTTTTTTATCTTTATTGTTGTACATGCAAGACACACGCTTACTGCTCCAGAATGTCCTGATCTGCCATTTTATATCCGCATTACCCGTGTAAAAAAATCCGTCATTTCTGCACAACTCAACGGGTTATCAATTGCCAGCATCTATACGCGACGACGGGCCACGCCCACCAGACCGAGAAGACCGCTGCCGAATAGCCAGAGGGCGGCAGGGACCGGGACCACTGTGGGATTGATAATTGCGCCTGATGTAAACTCCGGGGTGAATCCGAACGGAGGCGTATCCTGACCCCATTCATCGTAAAAAACATCATATGCAAAGCTAATCGCTGAATTCGTGACACCCGAACCCAGGGTAAAATTCAACCGTGCAATCGCCTGATCGCCACTGAGACCCAAGAAGCTGCCGACGTACAGGTTTGCCAGTGATCCAGCACCGATTGTGCCCGTGCCAGTGAAGCCATCACTGACAGGGTCCCAGTTGCCTGGAAATGCACCGCCGCCATTATCAGCAGAATCTGGAGTAGCCAGAAAAACCGAGTCCAGCGTCATATCGGCTGCATTCCATAGGACACTAAACCCGCCACCTGAGGTACCAGAAGGCAAACCGGTTGCCCCGATATCGATAGAGAACGATGCGCCATCCGCTACAACCAGTGAAGATGGTGACATTGAGATTGTCTGCGCACTGGCCGGTAAAACACCCGCCATCAGGCCGACAGCCATAAACACAGCTGCAATATGTCTGAAAATATTATTTATATGCATTTGATTATATCCTCCCCAAAAGGAATACCTAAGGTGTATGTCACATAGCAAGTTCCATGCCGCTTTAAATAAAATTAATTAAAACAATAAGATGAAGCATATAAGTGACACCTAATGAAGCACTTATGTAAAGAATCCCAACAATCATTGTCTTCCTGCAGCAGGCAAGACACAATCATGACCGGTCATTATTGCCTTGATTTATATAGGGATAATTAAAATCTATGAAGATAGATATATTGATTTTTATCAAGTTTCAGCATTTCCGGTATGCGTAAGGATATTCGACAGGCTTGAATTTTATGAATGCTGCGTGCAAAGAGTCACTGCTCACAAACCGGGCCTGCTCGTTACCGGGTGCACTCTGGCCCGGGTGACAGACGATCAGCGCAACGGATCATTTAACTACTATGGCCGTGTGCTCATGATTAACGTTATCGAACAGGCGCCGAAGTGGCTGTTAGCGAGTATCAGCAAGCTGCTCCATCAATGCCTCGAATGGCGACACCGACACGGTCGCAACAAAGTCGTGCGCCGCCTGCCTCGATTGCCGGGAACACTGCAGGTAAACGTCTTCGTTAGACAGCAGTTTGTCCAGTGCCTGCGTCCAGGGCGCGATATCCTGTGGATGACTGATAAAACCATTCGCGCCGAATTCGCCAGGTACTACCGGCAGGACGTAATCGACGCCCAGTTTTGCTTCGGGCAGACCGCCGATATCGCTGGCAAGCACCGGGATGCCGCGGAGCATCGCCTCGGGCGCCACATAGCCGAAGGTTTCATGCCATAACGAGGGCACCAGCAGAATGCGTGTCTGAGCAAGAATGACCTCTATGTCATTATCCGCTTGCAGGATATGCACATTGGGCATCGCCCGCAGGCGGTCGAGCAGATCCCGGTCGGCGCCCCAGGTCGGCACCGCTGCGAATTCGACGTTCGGGAACGCACGTGCAAGCCCGATGAAAATACTCACACCCTTGAGTTCGCAGGGATTTATCATGGTTACGAATCCGCGATCGAAGCTGGACAGATCGGGAAACGGCCCTTTACCGTAAACCGGCAACCGCAGCAGATGCGCATCCAGATCGCCATGCTCGTGAATGTAGTCTTTCATGAAGTGGCTGATCACGATGACCGCCCGCGCCGACCTGATCAGGTCGGCGTAGGCCGGATTTTTATCAACCGAGATCGGACCGAACGGCAGCTGGATGATCGTCTGTAGCATCAGTATCACGCGGGACGGTGACGCCGCCATTGCCGCTGGCAGCATGATTCGCCGCTTGTCATCCGTCACGAAAATCCAGTCCGGGTTAATCTCACGCAGCCGGCGCTCCAGATAATCACGCTGCGCGTCAGTGTCGGCAAAGTTCAGGGCCTCAACCTGGACGCCAGCGTACTCATAGGAAAACACATTGGCTTCCGGCTGCTGAAAAATTATTCCTCGCGACCCCATCTCCGCAGCAAACTCCTGCACGGTGCGCGGCCCGTCGGAGGATCTGGTCAGAGCTCGCGGCAATACCAGGCATTCGTGGCCGCGTTGTACAAGGTCTTCGAGCAAACGACGATTTGCCTTCAAACCGCCGCCAAATGAGGGCAGGTAGATATCATCCTGGATAAGTGCGATTTTCATAAGCTCGGACCCCTTTACGCTGTCGCGTGCAAACTTATGTAGCACTTCAGCGGATGGATAAATCGATAATTCTGTATTTTACTGGAAATATTCAGACAGCCGGATACGTCAACTTCAATGCACATTGCGCAACTACCAGACTTACAACATAACTGTATTTAGCTACGGCAATTACTTTGTCATTGCGACCGGGCGACCCCAGACCAGCATGTCATCTCCAAGACGCTCATATTCTACATGAGCCAGGCAGGGTATTGATGTAGGGCGTATACAATTCAGGTCTTCAACGGCATTGACACCGTTTCGGCCAAAGAATTTGGGCGCAATAGTGAGTACCAGCTGATCCCCCAGGCGCTCAGCCAGTACGCTGGAGATTACCTTTGCACCGCCTTCGATCATCAGCGACTTCACGTCATGCTCACGCAACCAGCGAAACAGTTCGGAAAGCTTTATGCCGCCGCCACTCGCTGCAGAAATTCGTACGACTCTGGCGCCCGCTTCGACCAGTTTCTTTTCCCGTTCCTTACTGGCGCTGGGCAATGCTGCGATAATAACCTGTTTACCGTTCTGATGGAGCAATTTGGCTTCTGTTGGTATTCTCAGGTGTGAATCGAGAATTATCGGTATCGGGCTGTCACCTTCGACGTGACGTACAGTCAAGCTGGGATTATCAATTAAAACAGTATTAATACCAACCAGGATGGCATCATGCATAGCTCGCAGTTTATGCGTCATCACCAGAGACTGGTCACCGCTGATCGCTGTCGGTATGCCCTTACCCGCAGAGATACACCCATCGAGACTCTGTGCATATGACAATGTTATGGCCGGACGGTAAACTTCCCGGACCTGTCTCATGACTTCATCCAGGGTTATTCTGACAGCGCGCAGAATAACTGAATTGGTGACAGCTTCCTTTTTTGTCCTCTTTCTCAGGTAAAGATTTTCTGTTAGTAACAAGCTTGACTGCCTCATGGAAGGTGGTTCATCTTTTCCATTTTAATCTTAATATAGTCCTTGTTATGGACATTGGGCTTGATATGGATGGGTATACGGCGCTTGATATTGATACCGTATTTCCGTAATTCACCAATCTTCAGCGGGTTATTTGTAATGAGGTTGATGGACTTGATCCGGAAAGCTTCAAGTAATTGCACTGCGACCTCATAGGTGCGCTGATCCTCTTCAAAACCAAGTTCGGTATTGGCTGTAATCGTATCATGTCCGGCATCCTGCAAAGCATAGGCGCGGATCTTGTTGAAAAGACCTATTCCCCGCCCCTCCTGACGCAGGTAGATCACCAACCCGACTCCTTTCTTTTCAATGTGATCCAGAGCCCATGCGAGCTGCTCATTACAGTCGCATTTTAAAGAGCGAAACACTTCGCTTGTCATGCATTCCGAATGAACACGAACGTCGATATTTTCCGCATCCCGTATCTTTCCTTTGTAGATAATGACATGGTCCATGCCAGTTCCGTCCTTGAATACACGCATCTTGAACTCACCATGAGAGGTGGGCAGCCTTGCTGACTCCGATAATGTACTTATTACATCGCTGTTCCTGTAGATGTCAGCTGCTATTATGTTTTTGCTAAGCATATGATTCATTGACCAAAAAGTTGATATGTAAAATACGTGAACCCTTTTTAAAGGCCCTTGTTATTACCCTGTGTAATAACAAATTTACACAGGTGGTTTTTCAGGCGGTCTCAGCGACTTTTATTCATCAGCCTTTGCTGCACTCATCACTGTGCTGCTTTGTCACTGAACACTGCGTCCTGGCCTTTTCCGACAGTGCTTTTAACCTGTTCACTTCCTGTTGTGCAAACTGCACCAGCATGTCATGATACATCTCGACTTAAACTCGATCTTGCGTCGCTCACTTCCTGAATATTCACCGGGCGCCAGCCCAGTGATTACATCATCCCAAACGGCAGTTCGCACATTGAAACGGTACCTGAATGAAGCAAGTTCCATGCCTTTTTTATTAAGAAGCTATTAAAACAATAAGTTGAAGAATATTAGTGACATCTAAAGAACTTTACATGTAAAGAATCCCAACAATTATTTCCTTCCCACGGTATGCAAGGCACCGCCATGGCCGGTGATTATTGTCTTGTTTTATAAGGGGATATATAAAACTTATCGTAGTTTCGGCCTTGCCCGCACGTGTAAAATTATCCGACAGCCTTGAATTTCATGAATGCTGCGAGCAAAGCCACAATTATCCGGCGCATACTCACACCGCTCTGTCGGTGCAGGTGATTCTACGGGCCTTTCTCGACGATCTCTTATTTACCGAAACTGTTAGTTGTGTGACTGGAACGCACCCGCGCTTAATTACCCCGGCCATCCTGCTTTTTTTCCGGTTTGAAATATTTGACGCCCAGAATGGTGGCGGGTCCATTGTCTTCACCTAACGGAAAAAATCCCCAGGGTTTGGGTCCGCCATACACGGATATTTGAACGATATCCTTATGGTCCCTCTCCAGCATGGCTTCTACCACACGGTCGTCTGGAACTTCGTGCCTGCCACCTTCCATGCCTATCGGTTGTTCCGGATTCGTGCCCTTACTTAGCAGCCTGATAAGAACCTTGTCAGCCGTGCCGCCAACATGGACAAGCAGCTTTCCGCCTCTTTCAAAATCGGACATTTTCGCCAGGTTCAACCAGCCGGAGTTCGTTTCCGGGGAAGCGCCTGTCTCTCCCTCTATCGTCTCACCCTGTATCGTCTCGGAAAAAACAGCTTGCGAAGTGGAAATTAAAAACATAAACAAAGGGATAATGGTTCGAATACTTGCATTCATTGCGGGTTCTCTATGTTGTTACTGGCCTGGATAAAAAGTGTATCAATTTTATCCGTATATTCCAGGGAACCTCTGAGAATTCAGGGATGAATTATTCATAGGTCCCCCAGGTTGAAGCAGAGGAAATATAAACCCCTCTTCTAACCCAAGTCAATTCAAAACATCTTGCACCCTGACAGCCTGGTCTGCAGAGCGCAACATAAACCTGGGGACATTGTACTCATTTCCTTTTACTTAGCCTTAAACAGGTTATTAGTGACCGAAAACAGGGAAACCGAAGAACTTTGTAACTATCCTCTAGTACTATGAATACGTTTCGTCACCCGCAATGGCTCATTCAACTAATCGTCGTGGTAGCACTGCCAACAGTTACCTGTTTCGGTTACTACTCGCTCGACTATCTGGGTGAAGATGAGGCCATCTGGGCGCTACCGGTTATGATGGCATATCCTGTCGCCCTCATTGGTATGGTCGGCCTTTTCAGGGCGCTTTTCTCGCCCAGACGTTCCAGGCTGGCGCTGCTGCTTTGGGCATTGTGTATTATCGCGCCCATCGCAATATTGATATGGGTCAGGCATCATTGATTTACTTCATCCTCTGTAAATAAAGATCCCTGAATAGCATTTAACTTTAACTCTTGTGTGTTGATAAACTGGCCGTAAGATATACATACAGTATTGTTATAGAGCAGTGCTGCCTTAACCCGAATAGTCCATAGGAAACGATATGAGTATTAGAGAAGTCTATGAAAAGAATATGCAGGCCCGGCTTGATGAGTGGAAAACCAGGCTTGAGGCGTTGAAGGAAAAAGCCGATCAGCAAGAAACGAATTTGCAGCTTGAGTACTACACGCTAATCGATGAAGCAAAACTGGAGCTGGAAGCCGCCCATAGAAAATTTGAGTTATTAAAGGAGGCCGGTGATGAAACATGGGAAGAGTTCAAGTCTGAGGTTGAAACTACCTGGGACTCACTGGAAGAGTTGATTAGATCATTAACATTGCCTTAAATTCAAATTAATGAATAAGTGAGGTCAGACCAGATTTATCGATGGAGGTATATATTAAAAAGTTTCGTCTGACCACACTTATTTCGGTATTTAGTCATTTCGATGTGAAAAGCAAAAATCATAATCCTGCATCTCAAACTGTTCATCAATATTCAGCAATTTTCGTGCTTCATTATCGATATATGCATCAGCCACCGATTCCGCCAGGCGGTGCTTTTCTGCCAGAATTCGAATCATATCTGCTTCAGTTAACATAATAATCTCCCGGACAATTAGCAGTTAAATTCCAGACAGATTTATAGCCGCCAAATATTACGCATTTATTACAAATTTGTGAAAAGTTGATGATTTCATCGCTTTACTCAACTGCCGTATCACATTGACCATATTCTTTTGAATCACTCTGGAAGCCAGTGAGCAATGGAATCTACATGCGTAAGAACTGCCCTCCACTGCAGTATAAATTAACCATACTGCTTAATGATAGAAATCGCTAATACCTTCTATTTTTGAAGGCAGCCGATATACCCGAGCATATTTTTCCCACCAGTAAAATTCAAATGTATGGTATTGCTGTTTAATGTTATTTGAATTATGCCATTTGTTATATACCTTATATTTTAATTGCCTGATGCTCATATCACACCTCTCACAATATTTAGACAACGCCATGTGTTATTACGTTTACTAACTCTTATGAACATAATTTAATGTCCAAACATTTCTGTATTGTGTCTGTAAACAGCAATTTTGTTATGCTTATGTTTCAGTGTATCGACGTTCTGAGCAATCCGGATAATATTGTTGTAACAGCCTGTTTACCGGACTAAACATGAGTCAAGACGCAACAATACGCGTCGTGGATGATGATCGAAAAACCGGGGTCGAACCAATGCCAGTAAGTTAAGCTCATTTTTCTGTTGTAGGTGCGACAAATTCGCACCTGCATTCTTAACTTACTGGCATTGAGGTGAGGAAGAAGTCATGTCCAGCTTCGCCGAACTGCTGCATGACACACAAGCGGAAATGCCAATACTCGGGCAGAGCTTCAAGCTCCAGGATAAATCAAACGGCAGCGGACAGGAATAAAAAAGATGGCAAGCCATAAATCTGCCCACAGGGTGGCGGCCTTATGACTGCCCGGGTCGCACGCTGGACAGCCAGGGCTTTTATGCGAAATCAGCTGTCGACGAATCCAGCAGACTTGGCCAGATTTGAAAAAGCGCAGATCAAACAGACTTTGCTGAGTTTACACGACCGTACGCGCACGCAACAGCCGATAGACCAGCATCTTGATCACGTCATTGATCATGAACCAGAGCAGCGCATAAGCCCACATCCACAGCGCATACGTCCAGCCAATCGGCGTAATCAAAAATCCGTAAACCGAGATCAGGGTACCCAGTATCTCGGTGCCGAAGGTCGCGCCAAACAGCAGCGGCGCCGGCAAAGGCCGTTGCCAGAACCAGCCCTCGGTACGGGTAATGTAGAGCGTACTGTGCCCGGCAATGATCAGCTTGAGAAACAGCATGGACTGGATCATGGGTTCGGAAAAGCCCTCCTGTTTGAGCAGGAAAAACAGCAGGAACGAGGCAATCACACCCATGACCCCGAGCACGCTGGAGACTGTGAGCAGCTCCTGCATGTTCCAGCGCACCGGGTGCGGACTCACCCTGGTGTTGTCATAGGCGATGGCCAGAATCGGCAGGTCGTTGAGCAGCGCCAGCAGGATGATCATTAACGCGGTGATCGGATAAAAATTGAAAATCACAATCGATAACGCCATGAACAGGATGATGCGGATGGTCTCGGCGATACGGAAGGTGGCGTAGCTCTTCATGCGCTCGAAAGTAATGCGCGCCTGTTTCAGCGCTTCGTTGATCACGCCCAGGCCAGGTGCGGTAAGGATGATGTCCGCCGCCGCACGTGCGGCATCGGTAGCGTTGGACACCGCGAAACCGCAGTCCGCCTTTTTCAGCGCCGGCGCATCGTTGACCCCGTCACCGGTCATGGCGACGATATGGCCGCCTTTTTGCAGGGTATCGACGATGCGGTATTTGTCCTCCGGCACCACCTCGGCAAAGATGTTGACCGACTCGATCATTTCGATGATGGCCGACTCGTGGGTATGAATGAACTCGCGCTCCAGCAGGCGCGTATCGTACAGGCTCTTTACCGTTTCCATCACTTCGTCGGCAAACTGCTGCGACTCCCTGCGCCCCACCTCGGGTTTGAGTCGCTGGTAGATCGCAGCCGACAGCACCGAGGCCAGGCTCAGCAGTTCGTTGCTGGCGCTGCCCGAAAGCTGCGCGGCGCGCAGGGTGCGTTGTTCCAGCCCCAGCATCCGGCCGATTTCACGGGCGATGGCGAGGTTGTCGCCGGTGACCATTTTGACCTTGACACCATAATGCTGCATGTCGTCGATGACCTGCTTCGAATCGTCCCGCGGCGGGTCGTACAACGGTACCAGGCCGAGCAGCTCCAGCGGCGCGGCACCGCGCTTGCGGCCTACGGCCAGCGTGCGGAAACCCCTGGCGGCGAGCTGGTCCACGGTCTGGTTGATTTTTTGCGTCTGCTCGTCGGCGAGCTGGCTCATGCCCAGCAACACCTGCGCCGCGCCTTTTATCGCTACGTACTGCTCGCCGTCTTTTTCGACCGTAGCCTCGGTGCGTTTGCGAATCGGATCAAACGGCGTGAAGGAAGTTTGCTGCCAGGACTGCCAGTCCACCTCGGGATGTTTTTCTTCCAGGTACTGGAAGATGGGCAATTCGATCGGGTCCCGGTTTTCTGCCTTTGACGCCAGCGCCGCCAGCAAGAACAGTTCGCTTTCGTCATGCTCTGCGAACACTACCGGTTCGGCCACCTGCATTTCGTTTTTGGTCAGTGTACCGGTCTTGTCGGAGCAAAATACACCCACCCCGGCCAGTTCCTCGATGGCGGTCAGGCGTGAAACGATCGCCTGGCGGCGAGCCAGGTTGATCGCGCCCACCGCCATAGTTACCGACAGCACCGCAGGCAGCGCCACCGGGATCGCCGCCACTGTCAGCACCAGCGCGAAGCGCGCGATCTCCAGGAAGTTCTCGTGACGGAACAGCGAAACCATGACAATCAGCACCACCAGTGCAAGAGTGATCAGGATCAGAAAGTCACCGATGCGGATCACCATCTTCTGGAAGTGGCTGCGCTCCTCCAGCGAGGCCTTCGCCACCAGCGCCACCACGCTGTGAAAATTCGTACTGGCGCCGGTATTGACCACCACCGCCAGCATCTCTCCCTGCTTGACGATGGTGCTGGCGTAGGCGATTTCGCTCTGTTTTTTATCGACCGGCAGCGATTCTCCGGTGAGCGCCGACTGATCCAGTGCCAGGTAATCACCCTGCAGCAATTGCACATCGGCAGGCACGATATTGCCGATGCGCAGCTTGATGATATCGCCGGGTACCAGTTCGCGCGAAGGAACCGTCCTGAACTGGCCATCACGCAGCACCAGTGTTTCCGCCTTCATGCGTTGCTTGAGCGCTTTCAGTGCATTCAGCGCGCGGTGCTCCTGAAAGAAGTCGAGGCCGGCATTAATCAGCAGCATGACGGCGATGATGATGAAATCGTCCCACTTGCCAACGATGGCCGAGAGAATTGCAGCTGTCTCGATCATCCACGGGATCGGTCCCCAGAAGCGACGGAAAATACGGTGCCACAGGGTTTCTTCTATTTCCTGGATTTCGTTGTAGCCATAGCGCTGCTGGCGCAGCTGCACTTCGCTGTCTGATAACCCTGCTGCAGGATCCACCTGCAGCTGGCTGACCGTCTCATTTGTGGTCTGAGTGCCATACTCATCCGTATGTTTTGGTTTTTCAGTCATGTTTCACCTGCCTGTCTGCATCGACATTAATCATCAAATCAGCATTGTATTTCGTCAGTGGCACTAGCGGAGCCTCTGCAAAAAATGCCAGCACGATCTTCTATCAGACATAGACACGCAGCATCAACGATAGTGCGCATCAGTACTGAGCGATAAATTCGGCTTCTCTATACCACGTGCCGTACCCCTGCTTCGAACCGATAATGGGGTTAGCCATCATCCCTGCCATAGTATTGCTGTTGAGTCACCACGGTCTCCCGGCTGCGCATAAGAATGTTTAATCTTTCTATGCCATGCCTGCTGTTAATCCCGGGAATGGAGATGCCAGTACAGCAGCAACAGGAAACCAAACAGCATACCACCCAGATGCGCGAAATGGGCGACTCCCGCTTCGGTGCCGGTGACGCCAGCCCATAACTCAATGATGCCGTAGATCAGCACAAACCATTTCGCCTGCAATACCACGGGGGGGAATATCAACATCAGCCTTTCATTGGGGAAGGTCAGACCAAAGGCCAGTAACAGCCCAAACACCCCGCCAGAGGCACCAATAGTCGGATAAATTCCGCCTTCGCCTGCAGCCTGGGTGGCGATAAACAACTGTACCAGCCCCGCACCGATGACACAGACAAAATAGTAGAGTGTGAAATACTTCGAACCCCACACGTTCTCCAGCCGTGCGCCAAACAGCCACAGCGCGTACATGTTCAGCAGCAGGTGCATGACGCTGCCATGCAGAAATGAATAACTCACCAGTTGCCAAAACTGGAAGCTGGGCACCACTCCCCCAAACGCCGCCGAGCCTGACGGCTGCAGAGGCCACAGCGCCAGCGCGTTGATTAACCGGCCAGCAGTAACAATTTCCAGCAAAAACATGCCCACATTGACGATCAGCAGGGCCTGAACTACTGGTGGAGTGAATGAATAGCGCCTAAGCATATATCGCCATATTGATTTAGCTCACTTTCCACTCTGCCATAATTGGCAGACTCTGGCTTATACCACCAGTGGCAGCAGTCCCACCAGCCCAAACAGTATCAGGTAAAACGCCACGATGTAGTTCAGCAGTCTTGGCCAGATCAGAATAGAAATACCCGCCAGCAGCGAGATCAACGGCGGACCCACCATAACAAAACCCATATCCATCTCAGTACTCCCAGTTAAGAAACATGCCCACCGCCATCCACGGCAAGCTCGTGTATATGTAAGACATCCCGCTGCACATCAGTACGACCACCTTATCACAGCGGGTGTTAGTTAAATTGTCAGATCCATATGGAAATGATGACTCTTTCCCACAGTACCATAAGCGTGCAAGCAGTTTTTTGACCTGCATGTGGTATCGATTACTCAATGTTCAGTAATGCTGTTGAGTTTGCCTGGCATTAAGTTGTTTTTCCTCAGCCAGGCATTCATCGAACAGATTATCATGGCTAAAAAACACAATCATTTTACCTGTACCACAAAATATAATTGGTCTCCAGCGGCACGATAGCGTCGTCATGCGCAGGAATAATGCGTGGCGTGTAATCGGAGGCCGACCGGGCCGATGGCACTGTGCCTTGATAGACATAGGCATTGGCGGCGCCAGTAAGCAACAGCCCGCGTTCCAGAGACTGGCAGAATGGCTCGCCGTTTTCAGTCGGGTCGGCATACAACTCCACGCACACAGCTTCCGGCGGCAGTTCATCCAGGTACACCTGAACCTCAAAATAAGTACCGCTTTCTGTCTGGCTTGAGGTGACACTGCCAAAATGTATGTGCTGCCAGTGTTGTGTTAGTTGCTGGCACCAGTCCTCTAACTCGGAAGCGACGCCGGCGATGCGACGCTGATAGGCATCGGCAAGAGGCATATAATAATCCTCAGTATATTCCCGCAGCATACGGTTCGATGAAAACCTTGAGGTCAGACAGCCCATACTTTCACGCATGCGAGCAACCCACTGCCGTGGCAAGCCGGACACGTCCCGTTGATAGAAACATGGGATCACTTCTCTTTCCAGTAGCTGATAGAGCTGTTCTGCCTCCACTGCGTCCCAGGCGCCGATGTCATCGTGTTCGAGTCCATCCCCGAGGGCCCATCCCAACTCGGGCGCATAGGCCTCGGGCCACCACCCGTCCAGTTCCGACAGATTGAGTCCACCATTGACCAGCACCTTCATGCCGCTGGTGCCGCTGGCCTCCCAGGGGCGTCGCGGGGTGTTGATCCAGACATCCACCCCCTGGGTCAGTTTTGCGGCAATTCCCAGGTCGTAATCCTCAACGAACACAACGCGATCGTCGATACCGTTACTTTCCAGGAAATCCTGCCATTGACGCAGCATGTACTTACCCACCCGGTCTCGCGGATGGGCCTTGCCGGCAAACACCAGCTGCACCGGCCGGTCACGGTTGTAGAGCAAGCCGGCCAGGCGTTGTGGGTCATGCAGCAACAGATTGGGCCGCTTGTACCCGGCGAAACGCCGCGCAAAGCCCAGGGTCAAGGTATCCGGGTCGAGTACTTCTTTACACGCCTGAATTCTTCTGCGCGCTGCGCCACGCCCACGATGCTGACGCTCCAGCCGCTGCCGCAGGAATTCAATCAGCTGTCGGCGACCCTCGGCACGGAATGACCATAATTTTTCATCAGATAATTGTCGTAAATCTTCCTCCACAGAATCCAGTGTACCCAGCCAGCGGGACTTGCCACAGGCCTCGGTCCACAATGCATCGGCAGCGGCAGAGTCCCAGCTCGGCACGTGTATACCATTGGTAACATAACCCACGGGCACCTCGTGTCGTGGCCAGTGGGGAAACATGTTCTGGAAAATACCCCGGCTGACTTCGCCATGCAGACGACTGACGCCGTTGACGGCGCCGGCGCCGCGCATGGCCAGGCAGGCCATATTAAATGGCTCATCGATATTGGCAGGATCAATGCGACCAAGGCGGAGGAGTTCATCCAGAGCTATACCAAGTTGTTCCGCGTAATTACGAAAATACACGGCGAACAGGTCCGGCGCGAAGCGGTCGAAACCGGCTGCTACCGGTGTGTGCGTGGTGAACAGGTTGCCCGCCCGCGTCGCCCGCAGCGCCACCTGAAAAGACTGACCACTATGCTGCATGAACTGCCTGGCCCGCTCAAGAACAGCGAAAGCCGCATGACCTTCATTGAGATGACACACCGGGCAGGCAATACCTAATATCTCCAGCAATCGCCAGCCGCCAATACCCAGTACTATTTCCTGTTGCAGGCGCATCTCCGCGCCACCACCATAAAGTTCACTGGTAATAGCCCGATCACCGGGATCGTTGAGCGGATCATTACTGTCGAGCAACAACAGGGTACGGCGCCCCACCTGCCCTCGCCAGGTACGTAGCCGTAAGACTCGGCCAGGCAGTTCGAGAGCGACATGTACCCATTCACCATTATCATCACGCAAAGGCACCACCGGCAACATGGTCGGATCGTTATAGGGATAAAACTCTATCTGTTCACCATCAGCATTTAGCGCCTGACGGAAGTAACCCTGCTGGTAGAGTAGACCGACGCCGACCAGGGGCACGTTCAGGTCACAGGCGGTCTTCAGATAATCACCCGCCAGCACCCCCAGACCACCTGAGTAGATCGGCAATGATTCGCAGATACCAAACTCCATACTGAAATAGGCAATATAACCGGAAAAGGCGCCATCGACGGTCTCGGTGAACCAGGATTTTTCATCGAAATGGGCCTCGCGTACATCAAGCTGCTGCTGCAGTTTTTCAATGAACCCGGGATCGGCTGCCAGTGTCTGCAGTCGCGAGTCAGAGACTGTTTCCAGAATCAGCCAGGGATTGGCAGTAGCCTCCCACAATTCGGGGGCTACCTGTCGCCACAGGGTATCGGCGCCGTGATTCCAGCTCCAGCGCAGATCCAGCGCCAGTATCGCCAGGCCTTGCAAGGATTCAGGCAAGGCGCGGGGAAGGTAGTGATTGCTTTGCATATTTATTGTCTCATGTATTAGCCCGGCGTATAGCTTGCCATAACTCGGTTCATGCGGTGACGAAACAGCCAGCCGGCGGAACACTGGGTCACGAATGCAATAATGACCATTTCCACTCACGTATTTCAGGCATGTCCTGCCCAACGCGGTCAATGTACTGTTTATGTTCTGTGAGTTTATCGCGCATATGCTGCTTCAGATATACGGCCCGGTAACCGAGCTTCGGCACCCGGTCAATGACGTCCATCACCAGATGGAAACGATCCAGATCGTTGAGTACCGTCATGTCAAACGGTGTAGTGGTAGTGCCCTCTTCCTTGTAACCACGCACGTGCAGGTTCTTATGGTTAGTGCGCCGGTAGGCCAGACGATGAATTAACCACGGGTAACCATGAAAGGCGAATACGATCGGCTTATCGGTGGTGAACAGAGCATCAAAATCCTTATCTGGCAGACCGACGGGGTGTTCTTCCCGCGGTTGCAGCGTCATCAGGTCAACAATGTTTATCACCCGCACCTTGAGTTCCGGTGCATGCTCACGCAGCAATTCGACGGCCGCCAGCGTTTCGATGGTGGGGACATCACCGGCGCAGGCCATGACCACGTCAGGTTCGCTGTCGCGATCATTGCTGGCCCATTCCCAGATACCGATGCCGGCATGGCAATGCTTGATGGCCGCTTCCATGTCCAGCCACTGCGGCCCGGGCTGCTTGCCCGCAACGATGACATTGACCCGGTCACGGCTACGCAGGCATTTATCGGCAACGTAGAGTAGAGAATTGGCATCAGGCGGCAGATAAACGCGCACGATATTGGCCTTTTTGTTGACCACATGATCGATAAAACCCGGATCCTGGTGGGAAAACCCGTTGTGATCCTGGCGCCAGACGTGTGATGTCAGCAGAATATTCAGCGAAGCTATCGGCCGCCGCCAGGGGATTTCCTTGCTCACCTTCAACCACTTGGCGTGCTGATTGAACATGGAATCGACAATGTGAATAAAGGCTTCATAACATGAAAGGAAACCATGGCGTCCGGTCAGCAGGTAACCTTCCAGCCAGCCCTGACAGGTGTGTTCTGACAGTATTTCCATGACCCGGCCATCCGGGGCCAGGTGGTCATCATCGTCATAGGTTTCCGCCACCCAGGTGCGGTTGCTCACTTCCAACAGGGCGCCCAAGCGATTGGAGACGGTTTCGTCCGGACCCATCACACGAAAGTTGCGGCGTGGCAGGCTGCGCTGCATCACGTCGCGCAGAAAATCACCCAGCCGACGGGTTGCCTCGCCTACTACGCTGCCCGGCTGTGGTACGCCAAGGGCATAGTCGCCATAGTCTGGCAGCTTTAAGTCGCGCAGCAACAGCCCGCCATTAGCATGGGGATTAGCACCCATACGCCGCTCACCCCGTGGCGCCAGTTCCATCAGTTCCGTTTTCAGGCTGCCATTTTCATCGAATAATTCCTCCGGCCGGTAGCTCTTCATCCACTGCTCCAGTACCTGAATGTGCGCCGGTTTGCTGGCGAGCTCGGCAAACGGCACCTGGTGAGCGCGCCAGCTGCCTTCCAGTTTGAGGCCGTCGAGTTCTTTGGGGCAGGTCCACCCCTTGGGGGTGCGCAAAATGATCATCGGCCAGCGTGGTCGCGTCACCGTACCCGTACCTCGCGCCTGCGTCTGGATAGCCTGGATGTCATCCATCGCTTTATCCAGTGTCGCCGCCATAAGCTGATGCACAGCCCGGGGATCGGAGCCTTCCACAAAATACGGCTGGTAACCATAACCTGTGAACAGATGCTTGAGCTCTTCCTCACTGATCCGCGCCAGCACTGTCGGGTTGGCAATCTTGTAGCCATTTAAGTGCAGGATCGGCAACACCGTCCCATCCGTGGCCGGGTTGAGAAACTTGTTGGAATGCCAGGATGTCGCCAGCGGGCCAGTCTCGGCCTCACCGTCGCCCACCACGCAGGCGACAATCAGGTCCGGATTGTCAAAGGCGGCGCCAAAGGCGTGGCTGAGAGAGTAACCCAGCTCACCGCCTTCATGGATCGAGCCCGGTGTTTCCGGCGCGGCATGACTGGGAATGCCGCCTGGAAAGGAAAACTGACGGAACAGCTTTTTCATGCCATCGCGATCCTGTGTGATATTGGGGTACAGCTCGCTATAGCTGCCCTCAAGATAGGTGTTGGCGACAATACCCGGCGCACCATGGCCGGGTCCGGTGACGTAAAGTATGTTCAGCTCCCGTTGTTTAATCAGCCGGTTGAGATGCACATAAATCAGGTTCAATCCAGGCGTCGTACCCCAGTGGCCCAGCAGGCGAGGTTTGATATGCTCAATTGTCAGGGGTTCTTGCAGTAAGGGGTTAGCCAGTAAATAGATCTGGCCAATGGACAGGTAATTCGCCGCCCGCCAGTAGGCATGGATACGTTCCAGTTCAGTGGCGGATAAAGGCGCGCCCTCAATGGTTGATGCAGTTGTGATGTCATTCATAAGCTACTTTCCTTTGTTGTACATATTAAATGCCGCCGTCGTTCAGGCTGCGAAGACGGTTGTCGCTGTATGCCGTGCAATCACCAGCTCCTCGTCCGTCGGGATCACCCAGGCAGAGACTTTGCTGGTATCAGCACTAATCTTTAATGCGTTATCCTGATTAGCCTGTGCATTGATATCGAGGCCAAGCCACGCTACTGTCTGACAGATAGTCGCCCGTATCGGCGCAGCATGTTCACCAATACCGCCGGTGAAGACGATCGCATCCAGGCCACCCAGTGCCACCGCCAACGAACCCAGCTCGCGACTGATGCGATAGCAGAAGAAATCAACGGCCTCGGCTGACGCGGGGCGATCGCTGCTTAACAGGGTACGCATATCACCGCTGATCCCGGACAATCCCAACAGTCCGGACTGATGGTGCAGTAAATCGGAGATCTCACCGCCTGTCATGCCGCGTTCCAGTAAATACAGCACGATGGCCGGATCAATCGCACCACTACGCGTCCCCATCGGTAAGCCATCCAGTGGCGTAAAACTCATGGTGGTGGCGACACTTTGTCTGTTGTAGAGTGCACACATACTGACACCATGACCCAGATGAGCAACCACCACTTTGCCGTTTGCCGCATCACCCAGGTGTATCGGTAATACACCGGCGATGTATTCATAGGACAGACCATGAAAGCCGTAACGTCGAACTCCCTGCTGCGTCAATGAACGGGGAAGTGCAAATCGCTGTTCCCGGTAAGGCATGCTGGCATGAAAGGCTGTATCGAAACACGCCACTTGCGGCATATGTGGATGTTGCGCCATCAGGGCTGCAATGGCGTACAGGGCATGGGGCTGGTGCAAGGGCGCAAGCGTACTTAATGACTGCAATTGATCGAGTACCGTTTCATCCAGGCGCACGGCTTGAGCAAAGGCAGTGCCGCCATGCACCACACGGTGACCGGCCGCCACAATTCGCAATGTAGCTGCTTCCTTCTCCAGCCAGTGCAGAATAGTCTGCAGCGCCTGTGTATGGTTATCGACAACTACAGAACTCTCTATCGAGTTATCGTTAGCTCCCCGACCCTCTATAATTGTGATTGTTAATTTTGCCTGCGCACCAATATTGTCTACCTCACCACTGTATAACCGGCATTGTTCGCTCATGGTAGCAACATGCGCAAACAGCGCGAACTTGATGCTGGATGATCCGGCGTTAAGCACCAGTATTGCATCGTTCATCAATACAGTCCCGGTGATGGATTAACGTTCACAATACTTGTCACCTCAGTTAATGGTTTGCGTAGCTTCCCAGGTAATATCGTAAAAGAGACAATAAATTACTACTCGCCTGTTTTTTTCAGTTGCGCACATAAGACATCCAGATCCAGACCAGGTTCGGTCAGCTCTGAAAATAAGAATAAGTGGGGTCCCCCATTAGCCAGTAAGTTAAGAATGCAGGTCGAATTTATTCGCACGATGCGCGCATACGTTGGCACCGCTGTGCGAATTTGTCGCACCGGCAACAGAAAAATTAGCTTAACTTACTGGCATTGACTCTGACCCGGTTTTTCCGAATTACCTGATGATATCTCCATTGCGATCAAACAGGTAAACTGAATCCGGGTTGATATAGAACATTTCATCGCCACCGTGCGGCTGCTCAAGCTTGCCTGCAATGCGGGCGATTAATGGTATATCCGGGCAACTGTCGCCAGCCTCCCGCAAATTGAAGTAAATCAGCGATTCATGCCCGAGAAACTCAACGGCCACTGTTTTTATCCTGATCTCGACACTGTTCTGTTCTGGTAAGATGGAGAATGCCTCAGGCCTGATACCAACATGTACTTCCCTGTCGATGTGTTTCCTGATTGTTTCATCATCCGGTTGCGATAAAGCAGACAGCCTGATCACTTGTGTGCCGATAGCAAGATCGACACCTTCATTGCCTGTGTTTAGTACTTTAGAGGGAATAATGTTCATCCCGGGGTTGCCGATAAACTTCGCCACGAAAATATTATGCGGCTGCCGATAGAGTTCATCCGGTGTGCCAACCTGTTGTATTGACCCTGCATTCATCACCGCCACCCGGTCGCCGAGCGTCATGGCTTCGACCTGGTCATGCGTGACATACAGCGTGGTTTTATGCAGGCGTTTCTGTAATTGCGCAATATCGGCGCGAATCTGTGCACGGAGCTTTGCATCCAGATTCGATAGCGGCTCATCCAGCAGGAACACGCTGGGATCGCGTACCAGGGCACGGCCCATGGCAACGCGTTGCCGTTGTCCACCCGATAACTGTTTCGGCTTGCGTTCGAGCAACTCAGAGAGGTTTAACATATCCGCTATTGCAGTTACCTTCTCCCTGATGGCAGGCATTGGTATATGTGCCATGCGCAACGGGAATTCAAGGTTACGGCGTATGCTCATATGGGGATACAAGGCATAATTTTGAAATACCATGGCGACATTACGTTGTTGCGGTGTCGCGTGATTAACAATCCTGTTGTTAATCGATATTTCACCTGCAGTAACTTCCTCCAGTCCGGCAAGAAGTCGCAATACGGTGGATTTACCGCAGCCGGACGGTCCAACCAGCACCACCATTTCTCCATTTTGGATGCTCAGGCTGAAATGCTGCAGCGCCAGTGTGCCATCATCAAAGCGCTTGCTGACATTATTAAACACGACCCTGGCCATCAAACCGCCCTAACCCGCATATTGCACGAAGGATTTGGAATTTATGGGCAAGCTGGCAATACAGGTTGGACGATCACCCGCAGATTCATAGTCGTAGCTATGGATCAAGGGAGATCGTTCAAGATGTGCAGCTAGATTGCTCATAAAACTAAACAGGACAAAATGTATCCGCCAAATTTATCCCATGATATTACATAATCTACTGATAAATATTTGTTAAATGTCCACATTTTGTCCGCCTTCGTGCAATATGCGGGTCAACCCTTGACACCCGTCGTTGCCACCCCGGCAACAAACCAGCGCTGGAACACAATGAAAACCAGCAATACCGGGGAAACCATCATGACGCCGAAAGCAAAAATATCGCCCCACTGCAATGGCGGCAAGGTATAAAAAGCCGCGATACCCAGCGGCAGCGGCCGCACCTCTTCACTGTGTGTCACCATCAGCGGCCACAAAAACGAACCCCATTGCGTCAGGAAAGTAAGAATCGCTACCGCGGCATACACCGGCTTTGCATTGGGGGCAACAATGTTGAAAAAAATGCGCCAGCTGCCGGCGCCGTCAATTCGCGCCGCTTCCTCGAACTCCCTGGGCAGTCCCAGAAAAAACGTGTAGAACAGGTAAATGGAGAAGGCATTGGCAATAAACGGCACGATCTGTACCAGGTAGGTATCACGCCAGCCCAGCAAGGTGACTTCATAAAACAGCGGTACTGCGATCGCTTCCAGCGGAATAATCATCAGCGCTATGATGACCAGCAAAATCCAGTCGCGTCCCGGCCAGCGCAGGCGCGCCAGGGCGTATCCCGCCAGTGAGTTGACCAGTGCGCCGGCAATAACAATTGTGGAAGTGATCAACATGGAATTTAGCAGATAGCGCAGGAACGGCACGCGATCGAATACATCCTGGTAATTCTGCATACTCATACTGGCAGGAAAATATCCTTGCAGCGAACCCGCATGCTGCAGCACCAGGTCGTCGGCTTTAAAACTGCCTGCCAGCATCATCCACACGGGGATCAGGAAAATCAGTGACATACCAGGCAACAGGCTATACACCAGCACCGAATTGAGCACACGCCGATGATTCATTCAATTGCCTTCTCGTGTTTAAGTACATAGCGCTGCAGCAGTGTTATCAGTAAAACAATGGTGAAGAATACCACAGTCATGGCGGCACCCCTGGCTACCTGCTGGCCGGCGAAAGCGGCGTTGACGGCTTCATACATTACCGTCGTGGTCGCATGCTGCGGACCGCCCTGTGTCATGATCTGCACCTGATCAAACAATCGAAACGCCAGGATAGTGGTTACCAGCACAACAAAAATCAAGGCATTGCGTAACTGTGGCAGGGTAATATGCAGGAACTGCTGCCGCCCGCTGGCGCCGTCCACTTTTGCTGCTTCATACAGTTCCGCGGGTATCGACTGCAAGGCAGCCAGCAGGATCACCATCTGAAAACCCACCCCCTGCCAGATAGAGGTTAAGGTTATGGCAGGCAGGGCCCAGAAAGTATCATGTAAAAAATCGCGCGGCTGCCAGGCCCCCAGGGTGACGAATTCCAGGAGACTGTTGATGGTGCCCTGAGGCCCGGGCGCAAACATTAAAATCCACACCACCGACACCAGCGACAGCGGAAATACGACCGGCATAAAAAACAGCGAGCGAAAAGCGATCATGCCCCGCAGGGGCCGATTAACTAACGTCGCCAGCAGCAATGCCAGTACCGTTTGCAGCGGCACCACGGTCAATGCAAACAGCGTATTATTGCCTAATGCGCGCAAAAAAGCGGTATCAGTAAAAATACGCTGGTATTGCGTCCACCCCATGAACTCGGTTGGCAGCGGTGAACCCAGGCGAAGATTGGTAAAGGAAAGCAGCAGCGCCAGCGCAAATGGCAACAGCACAAAACTCAACAGGCCGGCTATTGCAGGCAGGATGAACACCCAGGCAGCAGCAGTATCCTGCCTGGACAAGTTATCCGGTTGCGTTGTCATTACTCGGTCAGAAACGGGTATCCCTGGTTATCACGAATGTCCTGGTCAATTATTGTTGCTGCCTTGTCCAGGGCCTGTTTAACGTTAGCACCATTGCGAATCTGTTGAAAGGCCTGCTGGAATGCCGTAGTAATGATTGGATAAGCCGGCGTCCTCGGTCGCGGCACAGCAACGCCCTGCAGTAACTGGTCGGCAAATAAATGCAGTTCTCCTTTTTCGCCATAGCTTGCGGATCGCTGCACGGCGCTACGTGTGCCGGGCACGGCGCCGTTGACATTACTCATGGCCAGAACCTGGTCAGTCTGCAACAGAAAGCGGATAAATTCAGCCGCGGCCTGCGGCTGTGCACATCGGGTGGTAATCCCCCAGTTCCACGAGCCTTGCCCGGTCCTGCTGCCCTCGCCGAAATCTGGCAAGGGCAAAATAACAAGATCGTCCTGCCAGGCCTGTTTATAACGTGAATATTCCCAATGACCCACCCATGACAGCGCAACACGTCCGGAAACGAATGCGGCATCATCGAGGTTGGGATCAACGCGGCCATTTTGAATCCAGCTCTGTACATACTGAAGGGCGGCAATCGCGGCATCACTGTTGAGTACCCCGCGGCTGTGCTGATAACTATCACGATCAATCAAATCAGCACCCGCAGACTGCAGTACGGGCGAGAAGCCATAGGTAAACCATTCGCCACCGTAATTGAGTTTCAAATCAAGCACCGCGCCATCGTCATCCTGCTGCGCCAGTTTCAACAGGATGTTATTGAACTCTGCAATGCGCCAGGCATCGGCAGCAGACTGCGGAATCCTGGCATTGATCCTGGATAATGCGCTTTTGCGGGCATACAGGCCCAGGCCCGAATCGAACACACCGACGGAATACAGGTGCTGGCCATAGGTGCCCTGTACCACGATCGAAGGCAACAGGTCATCAATCACCGCAGCCGGCAGCAAGGTTTCCAGCGGCAGTAATTGTTGCTGCCAGATATAGTTATAAAGATAGGGGCCATCAAATTCGAGAATGTCCGGCAGATCGCCCGCCAGCGCCGCAGCCTGCACCTGGGCGTTGTAATCACGTTCAGGAACAAACGTGAGCTCGATATCGATGTCGTCTGTTTGCTGATTAAACTGTTCAACCTGTTTTTTTAATACCAGTCTTTCAGCAGCCTGCCCGGCGTGCGCCCATGCCTGTATGGTGATCGCGTCCTTACTTGTGTCATCCTGTTGATCGTTGTTTCGATCGCAGGCAGGCAACAGCGACATCAGGGGTAATACCAGCAGCAAGTACATGAGGCGGGGCAAGCACGTTTGCATCATTATCACAATCCGGTTCATTCCAGTCCTGTTAATTCACAATTCCAGCGACTGGTAAAAAAGTGGCAGAGAGATGGTGGATATTTAAATAATCCACCTCACTAATGACATCAATTCTATTCTAATCAACACAGAAAATCGTGTTAACTGTCAGCCTCGCATCACCCGATAATGACAAACGAATAAAAACATAAAGGATTAGTCAAGAACCTTTTTGAAATTATGGTGGCTATGGGTGGACTTGAACCACCGACTCCAGCATTATGAATGCTGTGCTCTAACCAACTGAGCTACATAGCCAATACAGGAACATCTATAAAAAAGTTCGCCCGGATGAACTTGAATGGACCGTTTTTGAACCTTTTTATGAAGGGCGCAGATTCTCCCGTGTTATCGCCTTAATGTCAATATTTACAGGGGATAGTCGCGGCAAATCAGTACCAGAGCTTATCTGTTTAATCAGCTTACCAGTACGCAATCACCAGTGCTATTGCCAGCAATACCGGCAGCAGGCTGTGAAGGCGATAATCCTGCCACCACGGCCAGGCCCAGGCAGGCGGTAAACAGGTCAATTTCCGGGAAAAACTCCATGAACACCAGGGTAAAACAGGCGCCGATGACAATATAATCTACAACGCTTAACGTGGCGACAGGCATGGCATTCATTTTATATATTATGGTGCAGGTTCGAATTTATGCGGACAGCGGCGCCAATGTCTGCCCGATTCGTCCGAATAAATTCGAACCTGCAAATGCATAGTGCCTAAGCAGGCTCCGGGGTTTTGTTTTTACTGGCGAGCCGCGCCTCCACTTCGAGAATGTGCTGGGTGGTGCTGAGCACGGTGTCCGGGTTCAGGCTCATCGAGTCGATGCCGAGTTCGACCAGATACTCCGCCATTTCCGGATAATCGGAGGGCGCCTGGCCGCACAGGCCCGAGTGGCGATTGTTACGCCGCGCACCTTCCACGGCCATTTTTATCATCTGCTTGACGCCGGCATCGCGCTCATCAAAATCAAACGACACAATTTCAGAATCCCGGTCAACGCCAAGGGTGAGCTGTGTCAGGTCATTGGAGCCGATGGAGAAGCCGTCAAACAGCCTGGCAAACTCGTCGATCAAAATCACGTTGTTCGGAATCTCGCACATCACATAGATTTCAAGCCCGTTTTCGCCACGCACCAGACCGTTATGCGCCATCACCTCCAGCACTTTCTCCGCTTCATCAATGCGGCGGCAGAACGGAATCATCAGTTTCACATTGGTCAGCCCCATTTTCTCGCGTACACGTTTCATTGCCATGCATTCAAGACCGAAGCCCTGGGCATAGTTGGGGTGGATATAACGTGACGCGCCGCGAAAGCCAATCATCGGGTTTTCTTCGGCCGGCTCGAAGTCCTTGCCGCCGAGCAGGGTGGCGTATTCATTGGATTTAAAATCGGACATGCGCACCACCACCGGTCTGGGCCAGAACGCGGCGGCGATGGTGCCGACGCCTTCTGACAGCTTGCGCACGAAATAGTCCGCCCCGTCGGCATAGTTGGAATACAGGGTTTCAAGGTCCATGCGGGTATTGTCGTCGGAGACTTTTTCTGGATACAGCAGCGCCATCGGGTGCGCCTTGATATATTCATTGATAATGAACTCCAGTCGCGCCAGTCCGACACCCTCGTTGGGCAGGCAGGAAGTGGCGAATGCCAGATCCGGATTACCCAGGTTGAGCATGATTTTGGTTCGCGGCTTTGCCAGCCCGGACAGGTCCGTCTCGGCAATTTCGAACTTGAGCTCACCCTTGAAGACACGGCCTTCGTCGCCGGCAGCACAGGAGACGGTAACCATATCGCCGCTGGGAATGGTGTCGCTTGCCGTATCGCAGCCCACCACCGCGGGTACACCAAGTTCACGGGCAATAATCGCCGCATGGCAAGTACGGCCACCGCGGTTGGTGACGATGGCGGCAGCGGTTTTCATCACCGGCTCCCAGTCGGGTGTGGTGATGTCGGCGATCAGCACCTCGCCGGGCCGAAATTCGTGCAGGTGGGTAACGTCGCGTATATAGCGGGCGTAGCCAGTGGCTATCCTGGTGCCGATGGCATAACCGTGCGCCAGCATCTCGCTTTCCTCCCTGAGATGATACTGGCGCAGGATGTTGCCCTGTTTCTGCGATTCAACCGTCTCCGGCCGGGCCTGTACCATGTAGAGGCAGCCATCGGTGCCGTCTTTGGCCCACTCCATGTCCATAGGCCTGTTAACTCCTGCTTTTTTGCTGTAGTGTTTCTCCACCTTGATGGCGTAATCGGCCAGGGTCAACACATCCTTGTCACTGAGGCAGAAACGCTTGCGGTCGAGCTGGGACACGGGGACGTTGCGGGTCGTGTCCTTGGAGCCGCCGGTGGCATAGATCATCTTAATCTTCTTGCTCCCCACGGTGCGACGCAACACCGCCTGGTGGCCCTGCTCGAAGGTAGGCTTGTGCACATAGAATTCATCCGGTTCGACCGCACCCTGGACGACATTTTCGCCAAGCCCCCAGGCGCCGGTGATAAACACCACGTCGCGAAAACCGGTTTCGGTGTCGAGCGAAAACATGACACCGCTGGCATCGAGGTCGGAACGCACCATCTTCTGCACGCCGATGGAAAGTGCGACCTTGAAGTGGTCAAAACCATTGTCGATGCGGTAATGGATCGCGCGGTCGGTAAACAGTGAAGCGAAGCAGCGGCGGCAGACATCGAGCACTTGCTCCTCGCCCTGAATATTGAGATAGGATTCCTGCTGGCCGGCAAAGCTGGCGGTCGGCAGATCTTCGGCAGTAGCGGATGAGCGAACCGCCACGCTCATCTCCGCGCCGTATTCCTCCTGCAATTTCTGGTAAGCATCGAGAATTTCCTGCTGCATATCTTCTGGCAGCGCAGCACCGTAAATGATTGCACGGGCCTTTGCACCGCGGCGCGCGAGGTCTGCTGTATTGGTGGGATCGAGACCTTGCAGCGACTTTTTCAGCTCATCCCATAAATTGTTATGTGTCAGTACTTCACGGTAGGCATCGGCGGTAATGGCAAAGCCGTTAGGCACCTTTATCCCTTTTGGCGTCAGCTCGCGGTACATTTCACCAAGCGATGCATTCTTGCCGCCTGCAATGGCAACATCATCAATACTTAACTCTTCGAACCAGCGGATGTATTGCGCCATATTATCTCCCCATGAATTCATTGTTGTACGCTGTGAAGACGTGCCGCCTGGTGTCTTCCACAGCAGATCGGTATGTGGTTATTTATTATATTTGCAGTGTCGCCCTGGTCTTTATGCCGTCAGGCCGCTAACAGATTAAAATCCCCGCTGGCAAAAGTCCAGTGAAACATTGAATGTAACAGTCGTGTCAGCAATACATTTTATCTATGCATTGCATACCAGGCATCTGTAAAACTTGATGCTCCCAGCTCTGTAGCAGGGTCTGCAGGTTCTAATGTATTCGGACGATGATGAAAAACATTGGCGCCGTTGTCCAAATAAATTTGAACCTACATGGAATTATCGATGTATCAAAAAAATTTTAGTTTATGTTTTTCATGGGTATAATCGGCATAAGCAATGGCGATGGACTTGCACTCGATTAACGTTATACGCTGGTAAAAAACTATGAATTTTGAATCATTTGCGCAAAGCCTCTCCTTCTTTTTATGGTCAACTTTTGTGATATCAGTGATTCTTGGCGCAGTTGTTAATAAAACAAATTTCTGCACCATGGGCGCGGTATCCGACATGGTGAACATGGGAGACTACGGCAGGTTCAGGGCCTGGCTGCTTACCATAGCCGTCGCCACCATCGGTGTCAGTGTGCTGGAGTACATGGGGCTGGTAAATGTTTCCGAGACCTTCCCGCCCTACCGCGCCAACCAGTTTATCTGGATTGAAAATATTCTTGGCGGCGTTTTATTTGGCATCGGTATGACCTATGCCAGCGGATGCGGCAATAAAACACTGATCCGCATCGGCGGCGGTAACATAAAATCCATTATGGTTTTTGTCGTTATCGCAGTCATCGCCTATTATATGACGTCGCCATTTCCCGATAGCGATAAAACCCTGTACAGTGTTTTATTTTACGACTGGGTCAACCCGCTGGCGGTTTCACTTCAGGGCAACCAGGATATCGGCGCCCTGATCAGCAAGGAAAATACACAAACCATGCGGCTTGCTGCCGGCCTGTTGGTTGCCGCCGGCCTGCTGTTCTATATCTTCAAGGCCGCCGATTTTCGCAGCAGCAAAGACAATATTCTTGCCGGTGCCGTCATTGGACTGATTATCGTCACCGCCTGGTACACCAGCAGCAATATAAACATCAAAACTGAGGATGCCAGTTATTCGATGGCCGATTATTATGCGGAATGGGACATGCTGGCTGATAGTAATGAAGGAAAACCTGCATCAGGCCGCACCCTCAGTCCCCAGTCATTCACTTTTATCAACCCGATTGGGCAGACCTTTGGTTACATTAAAGACGGTTTCAAACCTGCGCTGTTGACCTTCGGCCTGGTTTCCGTGTTCGGCGTTATTCTGGGCTCACTCTTCTGGTCTCTTGTCACACGGTCATTCAGACTTGAATGGTTTGCCGATTTCAAAGACTTCATGAATCATTTTGTGGGCGCCATATTGATGGGCTTTGGCGGGGTACTGGGACTTGGCTGCACTATCGGCCAGGGAATTACCGGCATGTCTACGCTGGCCGTGGGTTCGATACTCACCTTCGTATCCATCGTGTTCGGCAGCGCCATAACCATGAAAATCCAGTATTACAAGCTGGTATATGAAGATGAAGCCAGTTTCATCAAGGCCTTTATTACTGCCCTGGTCGATATCAAGCTGCTGCCAGCTTCAATGCGCAAGCTGGACGCTGTCTAAAAATGAGAGCCGATTCAGATAGTTGCAAGCGGACAATTAATCATCCAGCAGCAATAACCATAAAAATGTGACTGTTAATTGACCTGTATCAAGTTAAAAAATCTGACTGCTATTTATTATACCCACATCGCAGGTTTTCATAGTTCCTGCGATTATGCCTCTGCTAACCTCTTTCTCCTGGAGGTTAGCCAGCAGCGTGAGCTGGTTACTCACGCTGCTTTTTATTTTGCAGCGAATAATCCCCCCTTCTCTCCCGTCAATACTTTACAGAATTCTATTGTCCATTCACCCGGAATATAAAAATGACCAGATCATTATTTTTTATAATAATTACGATTTGCTGTTTGTGCACACCGGCATTTGCCGCAAAAGCGCCATGGGGCGGCGCCACTGTCACCCCGACCGAGTATAAGCCACAAAAAGTTGTTTATGACGTGCACGTTGGCACCGTAATGGAAGTTGAAAGTGTGCTGGACCGGGCCAGCTACCTGAGCACCATCACCGGTGCTGACCCGTTCGATCAATCTATTGTTCTTGTGTTGCATGGCAAGGAGCTGAATTTTTTTGCCATTGAAAATTATGAAAAATACAGGGAACTGGTCAACCGCGCGCAAAGCCTGGTCGCAAGTGAAGCAATAACCATGAAAATGTGCAAAATCGCAGCCAGCAGCCAGGGCTATGCGCCTGCAGACATTCACGGCTTTATCGAAATGGTACCGATGGGTGATGCCGAAATCATACGTCTGCAGTACGAGGAAGACCATGCTTACATGCAATAAAACACCATTACCTCGCACGCTTGCGCTTTCTGCACTTTTACTTTTCAGTCAGTCATTACTCGCCGCCCGGGATGCAGGCAACCCCGCAAGTGACGCACAGTACGCACCGACTTCCGTTGTCATGGAAGTTAAAAAAGTATCCGAACATGTCTATTATGTTGAAGGCGCAGCCGGCATCGCCACAGATAATGAAGGTTTTATTTCTAATGCGGGTTTCGTGGTAACGGGGGACGGTGTTGTTGTATTTGACTCACTCGGCACGCCTTCGCTGGCTTATAAACTGCGAAACAAGATTGCAGAAATAACAGACCAGCCGATAAAAAAAGTACTTGTCAGCCATTTTCATGCCGACCATATATATGGCCTGCAGGTTTTTGAAGAGCTGGGCGCCGAGATCATTGCACCCTATGGCGCGCAAAAATACATAAACTCCGAGACTGCCAAAGAACGTCTCGAAGAACGCCGATTTTCGCTAGACCCGTGGGTCAATGAAAACACGCGCCTGGTGTTACCGGATACGACCATTTCGAAATCAAGCCAGTTTAGCCTCGGCGAGGTTACCTTTACCATCAACTTTATGGGAAAAGCGCATTCCGATGGCGATATGACGATGCTGGTGGAGCCTGATAAGGTATTATTTTCCGGCGATATTATTTTTCAGCAGCGTATTCCTTTTGTCGGCAGTGCAGACTCAAAAAAATGGCTGGAAACTCTGACCAGACTGGAAACCGGCGGTTTAACTGCGCTTGTACCCGGCCACGGCCCGGCGTCGACCAATCCCGAAAATACCATTTCACTCACGCGGCGCTACCTTGCCTATCTGCGTAAAGTCATGGGTGCAGGTGTGGAGGAAATGATTCCTTTCGATGAAGTTTATACAAATACCGACTGGTCTGAATTTAAAGACCTGCCCGCGTTTGATGAAGGCAACCGGATTAATGCCTACCAGGTGTATTTATCGATGGAAGCGGAAATGCTGGAACAATAACATTGCGGTGATCAATAAGGATGCTGTTTAATGCATCACGGGCACAATCAAACCGCCGGTTTACTGTTCTCTGATCTTTTCAATCAATTCCTGAATATGCCCGGAGTTCGCTGCGAAATCCGCTCTGCTCCAGGTGGTGCGGGAGCTTGACTGGATATACAATGATGATTGATTTCTATTGACAGGTGTGACATGAATATAAACATCATCTTCAAATAATAAAATCGGGGAACGTACAACAAAATTTGCATTAAAGGTATCACTATCGTGAGCAATAATTCCCCAGCCTAACTCGTTTGCGCTTTCGAGTACCCGGTGATACAGTGTCTCTGCATCTATAGCAAACACTGGCGTACGTAATTCTTCAAAAGGATGATCATCCATTGTGGATGCGGAATTAACGGATAAAAAAACCGCCAGACGCTTTACCACACCCGGCGGTTCAAGTAAATTTGCGCCATTTCTAACCAGGGTAAAAAAAACAATAATCACGGTCAAAACGATAACTGCCCCGGTCAGTTTTAATAACGACATTTTGTCATCCTCATAATAAACCTGTCACTGTAAAAATTATTAATTCTTATTAAAAAGTTAAACCAGCTATTAGCAACTTCATGCTGCTACCATGTGAATACAATGCGTGGAATTCCCATCAGCAAACGCGAATATCTCTGTCGTCAAACCACACTCTGTTTTTATGCTGAGACGCAAAGCATAAATACGCCATGGAGCTGTTCTAAAATACTATAACGTTTGACAATCGCAGCCAGATAAATCAGTATCAAGCCATGATTAATCAGTTTTGTCAACTTGCCACTCACCGAATGATTGTCCGTTTACAATGGAAACGACGACAGCGGCTTTTTGTATATTCATTTTGAAGGAACAGCAAAACAGATATCTGCAAAAGGCCACTAAAAAATCAGTGGCCTTTTTTGTACGGGTGGAAAGTATCACAGCAGAGACAGGTAACAAGTTGACTCATGCACATATGAGTCTGGATGCAAAACACAGGTGACTCAAAAGAAAAAATATTTTCTCGCTAATCAGAGAGAACAAGTTCACAAAAAAATTGTATAAGCTGATTTACGCTTTTCAAAAAATAATAAAACCTCGGTGTTTCTGTGGTGAATAAATCTTTAACCGGTAAGGAGGTAATGGAAAGTGTCAGTGCCAATATCGTATCTCGCGGTCGTCCTGATCTGGAGTACAACACCATTAGCTATACAATGGAGCGGTAATTATGTTGGTTCTCAGTTTGGTGTCACGGCACGCATGTTCATCGGGCTTACCGCCCTGCTGGTATTGCTGCATTTTATGAAAATTGAGTTACCCTGGCATAAGAAAGCACAGCGAATTTACCTCATTAGTGGCGTTTCACTTTATATAGCGATGAGTTTTGTTTACTGGGCGGCACAACATATCCCAAGCGGCTGGATATCCGTTGTTTTTGGTTTGTCGCCAATCATCACCAGCGTGCTTGCAAGTTTAATATTAAAAGACTCACATCTGTCAGGTACGCGTCTGGCAGGCATGCTGACAGGTTTTTTCGGTCTTACGGTAGTCTTTATCGAAGGCATGTCTATATCAACCGCGGCTTTACTTGGCATTATAACCGTTGTCCTGAGCGCCATAGCGCAGTCACTCGGCTCGGTATTGCTAAAGCAGCAGCAACCTGAACTTCATCCCATGGCGATAACCGCAGGCAGTATTATGGTGGCATTGCCACTGTTTTTAGTAAACTGTATTGCAGCAGGCGGCTGGCCCGCAACGATTCCGCTTAAATCTGCCATATCAATACTATACCTGGGTTTGATAGGCTCAGCGGTTGGCTTCCCCCTGTATTTTTACCTGCTGAAGAACCTCGCGCCAGAACGCGTTGCTATTGTAACGCTGATCACGCCTGTTACCGCCTTGCTGTTAGGCGCCTTTTTCAATGCTGAAATCATCAGCAGCAAGGTCTGGACGGGAACAGCATTGATACTCGCGGGATTAGCAATTTATGAATACGGGAAGTATCTGCCGCATGTAAAGAAGTGGAAAATACGCTGGTTGCAGAAGCCACTTTAGTGGTTAATGAAAAACGAAAAATGAATTTTAAATTTGTCACCAGCGAGTTAACAAACTCAGTTCGAAAATAATTGTTTTTTCGCTTTTCATTAATCATTTTTCGTTTTTCATTGCGCTATTGTTAGAATATGCCAAACATTTTGTTTTCTTCTTTGTGTTTGCGGAATACTTCAATGATGGCCTCGTTTTTAGTCAGGTCAATCGCTTTTTCACGTTTGTCGTTTCTCAAATCAACATCCGCATCTGCATCCAGTAGCAGCTTTACTACATCCGGCTTTTGCGCAAGCACCGAAAGCATCAGTGCTGTGTTACCGACATTATTTTTGATATTGACATCAGCATCATTGGATAGCAATACCATGACAGCCTCTGTATGACCACGGCTTGCTGCCATCATTAATGGTGTATTACCATCTTCTGCAACTTCATTAATTGCGGCCCCTTTTTCAATTAGTGAGGCAATGATTTTTGCGCTGCCAGCCTCGGCAGCATGATGCAGCAGTGTCAGGCCATTGTGATCTTTCTTTTTTATAGCGGAATAATTCTTCAGCAGGTATTCAGCTGTTGTTCCTCTGCCTGAGCCAATGGCAAACCACAGGGCGTGATGGCCTGACTCATCCTGTGCCGTGACATCAGCACCAGCTGCAACCAGGCGTTTAACTGTTGCCAGAGACATAGTTGAGGCCGCCAGCATTAAATCGTTTTTGCCATTGAGCAATGTATTATTCGGTATCGCTTTCTCATCCAGAAGCCGGTTAGTAATGGCTTCATGTTTGCTCATTATGGCATATGACAATGCCTGGCGATGATCTTTATCAATTGCCTGCACCCTGGCACCCGCTGCCAGCAGTGTTGCCACAGTTGTCTCATGTCCCTGCGCTGCAGCCCACATCAGGGGAGTCTTGCCATCGTTGCCAACCTTGTTTACTTTAGCGCCATGCTGGATAAGCAGGCTGATAATTTCGTCGTGTCCCTGCAGCGCGGCTCTTGTCAATGGCCTGTGGCCCTCGTGGTCCAGTTGATTTGCATCGGCGCCTTTTTTTAACAAAGCCTCAGTAACATCCAGTTGCCCGCGCCAGACCGCTATCATTAACGGTTTCCAGTTTTTATATATACCATCTTCACTATCATCCAGAGCGGCCAGTTTTTGCTTCATGGTGAGATTATCTTTATTCTCCGCGGGTAATTTGGCGCCGTTTTTCTGCAATAATTTTACGATTGACTTATGATTACCCTTGGCAGCCAGCATAATCGCGGTTTCTTTATTGCGGTTTTTTGCTTTCACTGGAGATTTTTTTGCCAGAAGCGCTTTTACTGTTTCCAGGTGCCCCTTGGAAGCCGCCAGCATTAACGCGTTGTTGCCGTTTGCATCCTTATATCGGGTTTTTGCACCTTTTTTCAGCAGTTCGCGAACCAGCCCGGTATCTCCGGTACTTGCCGCAAGATGCAATGGACGGTCTTTATACTTGTCAGCGGTATTAACATTGGCGCCATGCCTGATTAGCAGGCGGGCAATCTCTGTTTCTTTATTGGCAACAGCCAGCAGTAAAACACTACGCCTGTATTTGTCTTTCGTATTGACACTAACGCCTTCTTTGAGCAGTTGTTTTACAGTATCAATATCACCTGCGTTAACCGCGAGGATAAGGGCCTCAGCCGGATCCTCGACATTTTCTACCAACGCAGATAATGGATCTTCAGAGCGGATTTTTTCCAGGCGTTTTTCCGCATTTCTATGACCCTGCTTTACCGCCTCGCTGTACCAGTAAATCGCTTTTTCCCTGTTGTCCGGCACACCCACACCATCTTCATAGTAAGTGCCCATCAGGTACTGGGCGCGATCATAACCCTGCAAGGCAGACTTATGCATCCAGTGTGCCGCCTGTTTTTTGCTTTCAGTCACCCCCTGGCCATTACGGTATAACACAGCGAGCTGGTACTGCGCTTCCTTGTCGCCTTTTTTCGCAAGTGTCTGCAGAATACTTGCTGCTTTGGTGAAGTTCTGCGTGCGGATTGCTAATTTTGCATCGGCCAGAGTGGCTGCTTCTGCGGTAAATACCAGCAGAAAAGCAATGCAGAAAACTGTTAAAAACTGCTTCACCCGAATTACCCGTCTTTATGCTGTTCCATACTTGGTTTCTATAGATATACCTACGCTTTTTAAAAAGCCTGTTGGTAAAATACCTCCGGCGCATACGATAACTGCATCGTTATCAAGACATAATTCTTCATCTTCGGTTTTAATCACGACTTTATCCGAATCAATTTTTTTCACGTTTGATTTCATCAGCACCTGCAGGCGGCCTGCCTTTTCTGCGTCTGCAATCCTGGTGCGATTTTTTTCCCTGGCGCGAGAAAATGCCTCGCTTCGATAAGAAATCGATACTGTCGTCCCTTCCTCTTCAGCGATACTGACGGCTGCCTCAAGCGCACTATCACCGCCACCAACAACCAGTACACGCTGGTTTCGGTACTGCGCTGGATCAATTAATCGATAGACAACCTTGGTATGCTCTTCGCCAGGAACGCCAAGTTTCCGCGGCGTTCCACGCCGGCCAATTGCCAGCAGTATTGCGCGGGTATGATATTCACGGCGACTGGTTTTTACATGAAACCCGCTGTTTTCCGCTTCAATAGTTTCAACCTGCTCCTGAAAATTTATCTTCAGATTCACCCTGGCAACTACCTGTTCCCAGTAATCCAGGAGGACTTCCTTGGTTGTTTCCCTGAATTTCATTTTACCGATGATAGGCAACTGGGCCGGCTCCGTCATAACAATTTTTCCCCTTGGATAATGCGCCACCGTACCGCCAAGCGAATCCTGCTCCAGGGTGACGAAATTTAGCTTTCTTTCCATGGCTGCCAGTGAGGCGCCGATGCCGGCCGGACCAGCACCGACAATGACAAGGTCAATCACCTTGCCGCCGCCCTTCGCGTTTTTAACACTATCGAGGTTGCAAATAGAATCGACAGCCTGCACGCCCTGGGTGATGGCATTTCGAATTAAACCCATGCCACCCAGTTCACCCGCGATATAGATACCCGGTACATTTGTCTGGAAATCGGGGTCAACCTGCGGAATATCCACACCGCGTTTCTCGGTACCAAATACCAGTTCGATAGCATTATGCGGGCAGGCCGTCTTGCAGGCGCCATGACCAATACAGTGGGTTGGATTAATCAGGTGGGCCTTGCCATGGATAATACCCATGACATTTTTCGACCGTTCCGGGCAGGCGGTAACACAGCTGGCGCAGGCAAGACAAAGTGCATGATTGACCACAGGATGAATTGATGCCGGCTCAGTCATGCCTGTAGCTACCGCCTCTTCAAATACCTGCTTGCTCAGCTGTGTCTTTTTTGACTGTTTTTTCAAATAGATAAACAGAATAATTACAAGTGGCAAACCGTACAGGTACATTACCGGTGACATTGCTATATAACCTCAACAGTGAATTTTAGTAGTGAACGAATAACGAACGGGTCAACATCTTGCAGAAGACAGTACAAACAAACCTTACGCATGAGTATAGGTAACGATCGGAAATATAGGTGTCAAAAAATAAACAAAATTCGTCATTTTTTCAGCCATCGCTCAAAATCAGACTATAATTCGTCCTAAAGAGATTGGGGTTGAGGACAAATCTGCTTAATTATAATTCCAGGGATCGAATCGATCCTCAAGGAAGTCGACTGCTTCACATTATCGTGATAACAATCCGTACACTTGAAATGATACAAAAAAAACAGTTACTTACCTGATACCAGGGTATTTTTGTACATTTTAATTTGTTGGATGCGTTATGTTACTCAAACAGCTTAATTCCCTGCGTACGCATTTGTTTACGTTGGGTGTTACGATTGTGCTGCTGATTGGTTGGTCAAACCGAGACAGTAATTACCTGAGCGCTGAAACCGGCGCTGGTTACGTCCTTGGCATCGTTGGCGGCAGCCTGATGCTGATATTGCTGCTGTATCCAGTAAGTAAACACGTGAAATTACTAAGCCGTATCATGTCTATAAGAACGTGGTTCGTCATTCATATGCTTTTCGGTATTATCGGCCCGGTACTTATTCTGTTTCATTCCAACTTTCAGCTGGGTTCTGCCAACAGTAGCATTGCACTAATCTGTATGTTGCTGGTTGCATTTAGCGGTCTGATTGGACGCTACATTTATACCCGCATACATCATGGCCTTTACGGCTCACGAAAAACACTCACGGAATTTAAACAGAAAACTGAAAACGAGCACTCGGAGCTCCTCAGCCTTTATGCACAGGACGAGGAACTGACCGGTCACCTGAAAAAACTGGAGGAAAAAGCTCTACAGTCATACAGCAGCCTGACTATGAGCCTGTGGCATGCAATATACCTGGCATTCAGCGCGCCTATATTGAGAAGAAGAGTACTGCGTCTGCTGAAAAAAACGCATACAGAAAACGGTGAAAGTAAATCGCTGCCTGACAGAGAGGTTGTGGCTCGCTGCGTCAAACGCTACACCCTGGCACATCGTCAAATAGCGGCATTCAGCGTATACGAACGTCTTTTCTCACTGTGGCATATATTGCACTTTCCCCTGTTCATTATGATGATTATTACAGCTGTAATACACATATTCGCAGTCCATCTTTACTAACTGGTAAGGGATTACTTTTTCAAAATGCATCAACTATTTCAGCTCATTATTCGGTTTGTTCTGTTTTCAGCACTCATGTTTGCTGCAACCGGAAGCTATGCTGATACCTTAGAATCACTGCTTATGCCCGGCCCCGTGACGAAAGCTCATGAAAAATTTGAGCATGACTGCGATCAGTGCCATGACAGGCTGCGCAAGGAAAAACAGGGACATCTTTGTCTCAAGTGTCATGACCATGAGAATATTCTTGACGACTTCAACAATAAAGCAGGCTTTCATGGACGCCTGCCTAAAGATACAAAATATGACTGCAAGCATTGCCACACTGAGCATGAAGGGAGAAACGCAAAAATCGTGTTGCTCAACCCTTCAACTTTCAATCATCAGAATACCGACTTCCATTTAACGGGCGCGCATAAAGAAGTAGCGTGTAACGCGTGTCATAAAGATAATAAAAAATACTCGGAAGCCCCTCGAGATTGTTACAGTTGCCACAAAAAGTCCGATGTACATAAAGGCAAACAGGGTAAAAAATGCGGCAGTTGCCATAAAACCACAAACTGGAAACAAACAAAGTTTGACCACGATAAAACCGATTTTCCGTTAAAGGGCGCACACAAGGAAGCACGCTGTGATGCCTGTCACATAAACAAGAATTACAAAGACACGCCAAAAAAATGTATTAGCTGCCACCAGATAAACGATGTCCATCGCGGCAATTATGGCAAGGAGTGCGGGGACTGCCACAGCTCGGAAAAATGGCAAAAGATTCATTTTGACCATAACAAAAAAACAGACTTTCCTTTATATGGAAAACATAAAAAAGCGTCCTGCAACAGCTGTCACCGCCCGAGCGATGTAAAATCCAAACAGGCGAAGAAAAAATTACCTAAAACATGTCACGGCTGCCACAAAAATGATGACAGTCATAAAGGGCGATATGGTGATAAATGCGAAACCTGCCACACGTCATCCTCATGGCAGAAACAGAAATTTAATCATGATAAAACAGATTTTCCATTACGTGGCAAACACCAGAAGCTTAGCTGCATACAATGCCACAAAGGTAATCTATACAAGGATAAAACAGACGCTAAATGCATAAGCTGCCACAAGGCAGATGATGTCCATAAAGGCAAACAGGGAGACAAGTGTAACAGCTGTCATAACGAAAAGGGCTGGCATGTCAACGTATTCTTTGATCACGACCTGACCCGCTTTCCTCTCATAGGTATGCATGCTGCGACCCAGTGTGAAGAATGCCACATTACAGCCGAATACGGCAAAACCCCGCTGGAATGTAACGCCTGCCATGCAGACGACGATGTGCATAAGACAAGGCTGGGTATGGACTGCGAAAGATGCCACAACCCCAATTCATGGATGACATGGCTTTTCAATCATAACAGAGACACAGATTTCAAACTCGATGGCGCGCACAAAAAACTCGGTTGTTACGACTGCCATCAGACAAAAACCGGAGGAAAGGTGAAAGCATCTACGGACTGCATTTCCTGCCACCGCTCTCAGGATATTCACAACCGTCAGTTTGGACCACAGTGCGGTAACTGCCACAGTACAAAAAGTTTTAAAGATATCAATATCAGATAATGGCAAACACTATGCAGCAGACAACCTATTTCAAAATTACACAGTTAAACAGACTATTTCGTCTTGCCCTGATATTGCTGATGTGGGCTCTATGCAGTGCTATTGAGGCAGCAGAACAGAAATCGGAGTTCGATCACTTTGCAACAGGTTTTCCGTTAATAGGAAGACACACGATCATCGACTGTTCCAGCTGCCACATCGCCGGGCAGTTCAAGGGCACACCAATGGAATGTGGCTTATGTCATAACAACGTCCGTGCACCCGGCAAACACCCACAACATTTTCCCACCAGTAATTTCTGCGATAACTGTCATACTGAATTTTCCTGGACAGGCGCCAGATTCGATCATACAGACTTAGATGACCCAGGTGCATGCCAGAACTGTCATAACAATGTTGTTGCAGTCGGCAAACCGGCTTCACATATCCCGTCATCGGACCTGTGTGAAGACTGCCATAACACCATTAAGTTCAACCATGTTACACGGGTTGATCACGCTTCGGTAATGGGCACCTGCAGCAACTGCCATAACGGGACCATTGCAACGGGGAAGCACCCGCAACATATACCAACTACCGCGGAATGTGACACCTGCCATCTCAGCACAAACGCATGGTTGCCTGTTGTATTTGATCACAATAATTTAACTCAGCCATGCAGTAGTTGCCACAATGGTGTCACTGCAACCGGCAAAGACCCGGGTCATATACCAACAATCGATGAATGTAACAACTGCCACCAGTCAACAACGACTTGGCTCGATGTAATCTTCGATCACAGCAATATAACGCAGCCGTGCAGCAGCTGCCACGATGGTGTTATCGCTACCGGAAAAAATGCTACACACATTGACACCATCGAGGATTGCAGTGTTTGCCATACAACAACAAGCTGGTTACCCGCTATCGTAACACCATGACGAATCATTCTATCCCGGAGAACAGACGTCAGTGCTGCGCTGAGTGGCCCGACATACAACTAATAACCAAAGACGCTTAATTATGTTGCGCCAGAACTATTTAATATCAATCTTCTACCTGCTGGTTATTTTCCAGCTGTTAATACCTGCTTATGCAACAGCAGCAACACTAGCAAACAGTTATTCTATTGTACTGGCCTCAGCACCGGGTAAAAATCTGAACTGGAGTCCGAAACAAAGCTCCCTTTTAAAAAATTATACCATTTACGTTGAAAAGACTTCAGTCGATGGCGCACCATGGGAAAGGTTATGTGTGGGATATTTTGACAGTCGGAAAGACACATTTACGCTGATAAACAAAATAAAGAAAACCTACCCTGGCGCCTGGGTACAAAAAACACCGACAAAAAATATAGTTAGAACCCTTAGCCAGGGATCGACTAAAGCGGCATCCAGACCGGCACCTAAACCAGCAGTCAGGCCGAAGCCAGCTGCAAAGGTAAATCAATCTTCACTCTCGGATGAGAAGTTGAAAAGCCTGATGGTTAGAGCCAATACGGAGTTTAAAAATGAAGATTATTCGGCTGCAGTCCGCTATCTGACAGCAGTTATTGCCTCCGGGCAAAACCAGTATAGTCGTGAAGCACTTGAGCTTCTGGGTCTGGCAAGGCAGCGCAAGGGACAGAATTCACACGCCGTTGCTATTTACGAACAATATCTCGCTGCTTACCCGGAAGGTGAAGGTGCCGACAGAGTCAGGCAACGTCTTGCCGGGCTGCTGACCGCTACCAGGGCAGGCAAAGAGAAGATAGACATGAAAACGGTTGAAACCAGGAATGAGATCGACACCTATGGCAGCATATCACAGTACTACTGGCACAACATAACTTCAACTGACGATATTGGCTCTATAACCACACAGTCACAACTCATCAGTTATCTCGATGTGACAACGCTACAAAAAACATCAAGATTTGATCACAGGTACCAGTTCACTGCTGATCATAGCTATGATTTTGAAACAGATCGTGACAGCAGTGAATTGCGTTTTATCGATACCTATTATGAAGTGGCGCACAGGAAAACCGGCAATTCGGGAAAAATAGGTCGGCAGTCGCTTCGCATCGGCGGCATCCTGAAAAGGTTTGACGGCCTGTCAGGCGGTTACCAGATTACACCGGATATGCGGATCAACGCGCTTGCCGGTTACTCGGTTGACGTTAACAATAAAGACTCGATCAACACAGATAAAGGTTTTTATGGTTTTATCTTTGAAACCGGAACCTTCCTCGATCACTGGAACATGAATGTGTTCTATATCGATCAGAGCTACAGTGGCCTACAGGATAGCCAAGGCATCGGTAGCGAGGTGCGCTATCGTGATAGTAAAACCGCTGCTTTCGGCATGATTGACTACGACCTTTTCTACAACGAAATAAATATAATACAGCTTAATGCCAACCTGATACTAGATCACGGACGCACTGTTTATGTAAATGCCTACATGCGCAAGGCGCCCTTGCTGGCAACCAGCAATGCCCTGATTGGACAGGCTGCCGCAAGTATCGATGAACTGAAAACCGTTTATAACATCGAACAGATACACCAGCTGGCTGAGGACAGGACGGCAGACAGCCAGTTGATAACCGTGGGCGGCAGCCAGTCACTGAGCAAGAAATTTGATCTGACAGGTGATGTCACACTATCTCGTACTGACGGTACTGTCGCATCCGGTGGTGTCGCAGCAACACCGGGTACTGGCACCGATCTGCTCCTTAGCGCACAACTGGTTGGTAATAACCTGCTCAGGAAAAACGATACTGGCGTACTTGGAGTCCGCTATTACGATATGGATTCATCAAATACAATTTCATTGATTGCAAACACAAGATTTCCCATTAACCGGGAATGGCGAATAAACCCGCGCCTGCAATACGACATCCGTAATTTCAGCGCCGATGATCGTTCGCAGAAAAAAATACGCTTGCTGCTGCGTTCGGATTATCGTTATTTAAAACAGGCACGCTTTGATTTTGAGCTTGGCTATGACACCATCAGTGATGATTTCAACGTCAACGGTCAATCACTGAGTAATGACAATCTGCACTTCATGATGGGCTACCGCTACGATTTTTAGGCGGTTTATACCGGCCTATCCGGCAAATCCAGGTCAGTCGAAATTTCAGATATACCAGGATAATATTGTGCAATTGAGATCGCGCCAGAAAACGAGACACTCATTAGCGGACTTAATCGCAGGTCCACATAGTTTCAGGCCTGTTAATCATTATTGTTGTGCATGCCTGTGACGCAACATTACTTCGCCATCATCCAGATTCAAAATCACGATTGCCATGATTTAAATAGCAAGCTGGTAAAGATTCCCAAAAAAAGTTTTTATTTCGTTAACTCCTTATATTCTAAAAGTCTGTTTTACTGAAATTATTAAGTCTCGGAATTAGTTAAAAAAACCCGGCTTATCCACAGCTTTTCCAATAAGCCTGCACCAATATATACACAATATATTGTGCTTGACATCATATCTGACCACACTCTATAGTATCGGCCACAAAATCAGTACCATAATAATAAAACTGGAAACATACACGGGAAGGCAATGCAGACAAATACACCACATCAAAATCCATCAGCCATTCAATCCTCAGGCAAAAAACCGGGCATTACTGCTGCATCGTCCGATACAGGCAGTATCGCCGCAACCGCGCCAGGCAAATTCCGCGTTATCAGACGCAATGGCAAGGTCACCGCATTTAACAGTGAAAAAATCTCGGTTGCGATGACAAAAGCTTTCCTGGCGGTAGAAGGCGGCAACGCCGCGGCCAGCAGCCGGATACATGAAGCGGTAGAAGACCTGACAGCACAGGTAACCAGTGCATTAACCCGCCGTATTCCTGATGGCGGCACTTTCCACATTGAAGATATTCAGGACCAGGTTGAACTTGCGCTGATGCGTGCCGGTTACCAGAAAATCTCGCGTGCTTATGTGATTTATCGTGAGGAACACGCCCGCGCCCGCGCCCTGGAACAGACGGCAGATCAGGAAAAAAATGCGGTATCTGAGCAAACCCGCAGCATCAATGTCACGCTGGAAGATGGCGGCATCCAGCCACTGGATTACAAACGTTTGCATGCCATTGTCAGCGAAGCCTGTGAAGGTCTAACGGGTGTTGATGCCGAGGCCATTTTAAAGGATACCGAACGCAACCTGTTTGATGGTGTACCGGATAAAGACGTATCACGCATGCTGGTGATGAGTGCGCGCACCCTGGTCGAAAAGCAGCCTGATTACGGTTACGCAGCATCACGTTTATTGCTCGATGATTTACGCACCGAAGCACTCAGCTTTGTCTACAACAAGCCCTGCAGAGCAACCCAGGCAGAGATGGCAACACAGTATGCCGGTTATTTTTCCGAGTACATAAAGCGCGCTGTTGAGCTGGAATTGCTTGACCCCCGGCTGGGCGAATACAATCTTGAATACCTCGGCAAACAACTGGATGCTTCTCGCGATCACCAGTTTACCTACCTGGGTTTACAAACCCTGTATGATCGTTACTTCATTCATTCTGAAAAAATACGTTTTGAATTACCGCAGGCATTTTTCATGCGCGTTGCCATGGGCCTGGCAATCAATGAAATCAACCGTGAAAAGCGCACTGTCGAGTTTTACCGACTGTTATCTTCTTTTGACTTCATGAGTTCAACGCCAACGCTGTTTAACTCCGGCACATTGCGTCCCCAGCTTTCCAGCTGTTACCTGACAACGGTGCCTGACCATCTGGATGGAATTTTTAGCGCGATCAGGGATGATGCCCTGCTCTCCAAATATGCCGGCGGCCTGGGCAATGACTGGACCCGTGTTCGCGGTATGGGCGCACACATAAAGGGCACCAATGGTAAATCCCAGGGCGTTGTACCTTTCCTCAAGGTGGCAAACGATACTGCCGTCGCCGTTAACCAGGGCGGCAAGCGCAAAGGCGCTATGTGCGCCTACCTGGAAACCTGGCATATTGACATTGAAGAGTTCCTCGACCTGCGCAAAAACACCGGGGATGACCGTCGCCGCACCCACGACATGAACACCGCCAACTGGATACCTGACCTGTTCATGAAGCGTGTTGCCGAAGACAAAGAGTGGACACTGTTCAGCCCGAATGAAACGCCTGATCTGCATGAGCTGTGCGGTAAAAAATTCGAAAAAGCCTATAGCGCTTATGAAGAAAAAGCGGCCAATGGCGAAATACGCGTTTACAAGACCATCAAGGCTGCAACATTGTGGCGTAAGATGCTTAGCATGTTATTTGAAACAGGCCATCCGTGGATTACCTTTAAAGATCCCTGCAACCTGCGTTACAGTAATCAGCACGTCGGCGTGGTGCATAGTTCAAACCTGTGCACGGAAATTATGCTGCACACCAATGACCTGGAAATTGCGGTATGTAACCTGGGCTCGGTCAACCTGCCTGCTCATATCAACGAAAACGGGCTGGACACGGAGAAGCTGGAACGCACCATCAACACTGCCATGCGTATGCTGGACAATGTAATTGACTACAACTTCTACAGCGTTCCGGCGGCACGTGAATCAAACCTGCGCCATCGCCCCGTTGGCATGGGCATGATGGGATTCCAGGACGCACTGTACAAGCGACGTATCCCTTATGCCTCCGAACAGGCTGTCGAGTTTGCCGACCGCACCATGGAGGCCATCAGTTATTATGCCATTAAAGCATCCACGGATCTGGCTGAAGAACGCGGACGTTATTCCTCATTTTCCGGATCACTGTGGAGCAGAGGTATACTACCGATAGATTCTATCGACTACCTCGCTGAAGGGCGCGGCAATTACCTGGAAATCGACCGCAGCTATACCTTCGACTGGGACTCACTGCGCGAACGTATACAGAAAGTCGGCATGCGCAACTCCAATACCATGGCAATTGCACCTACCGCGACCATTTCTAATATCTGCGGTGTCAGCCAGTCAATCGAACCTACCTACCAGAATCTGTTCGTTAAATCTAACCTGTCAGGTGAGTTTACCGTGGTTAACCCCTACCTGGTTAAGGACTTGCGCGAGCGCAGACTGTGGGACGAAGTCATGACAAATGACCTCAAATACTATGATGGCAGTGTCCAGCATATTGATCGGGTTCCTGAAGACCTGAAAGCGCAGTATCAAACTGCATTTGAAATTGATCCGCGCTGGCTGGTAGAAGCTGCCTCCCGCCGCCAGAAATGGATTGACCAGGGCCAGTCGTTAAACCTGTACATGTCCGAGCCCAGCGGCCAGAAGCTTGATGCGCTGTATAAACTTGCCTGGATACGCGGTCTCAAAACCACCTATTATTTACGCTCCATGGGTGCCACCCATGTTGAGAAATCAACCATGGATGCAAAACGCGGCAGTTCACTCAATGCAGTGCAAAACACAGGTGCCGCGGCTTCAGAACCGCCAAAAGCATGTTCAATTCTGGATCCTGACTGCGAAGCCTGTCAGTAATGATATTTATCAAACATTGTAAATAATAAAAAACGTTATACCGAGGTAATAATAAAATGCTTGATTCCTGGAATGATCCATTTGCGCAATTTGCAAATAAGACAAATACAAAAACCAGAACGACCGCTAACGATGTCATCAATAAACAAAGCCTGAAAAAGCCTGCAGCACGAACAGCAGCAAAACGGAAAACAACCGGTATAAATGAAACAGAGGCACCAGCTGTGAAAGCTCGAGCACCTCGTGCGGGTGATGGCATTGTTTCCAACGAACAGCTCATGACAACCGCTGGCGCAGCACCACAGGTTAATCCATTTATCGATCCGCTAGAATCTAACGACAAGGTTAACGACATTGACTTAAGCGGCACCGGCCTGGAAGAAATTAAAATAGGCGCCTCGCGCATCCAGGTTGATGATAAAAAAATCATTAACTGCCGTGCAGACCTGAATCAGCTGGTACCTTTTAAATATGACTGGGCATGGCAAAAATATCTGGATGGCTGTGCCAATCACTGGATGCCGCAGGAAATCAACATGACTGCCGATCTCGCGCTGTGGCGTGACCCGAACGGCCTGACTGAAGATGAGCGCACTGTCATCAAACGCAACCTTGGTTTCTTTGCCAGTGCCGATTCGCTGGTTGCCAACAATTTGGTACTGGCTGTCTACCGGCACATTACCAACCCGGAATGTCGTCAGTATTTGTTGCGCCAGGCATTTGAAGAAGCGGTGCATACGCATGCATATCAGTATTGCGTGGAATCACTGGGTCTGGATGAAGGTGAGATATTTAATATGTATCGCGAACTGCCCGCGGTTGCACGCAAGGCGGAATGGGCGCTGCCCTTCACGCAGCATCTTGCCAACCCGCACTTCCATACCGGCACAGCGGAAAACGATCAGAAACTGCTTCGTGAGTTAATCGCTTTCTATGTTGTGTTTGAAGGTATATTCTTCTATGTTGGTTTCACCCAGATTCTGTCCATGGGGCGACGTAACAAGATGACCGGTGTTGCCGAGCAGTTTCAGTACATTCTGCGCGACGAGTCCATGCACATGAACTTTGGTATTGATGTTATCAATCAAATCAAAATTGAAAACCCGCACTTGTGGACAGCGGAATTCCAGAAGGAAATGGTTACACTTATTCGCGAAGCGGTTGATATTGAAACACAATATGCACGTGACACCATGCCGCGTGGTATACTTGGTTTAAATGCGCCTATGTTTGAAGAATACCTGCAGTTTATTGCAAACCGCCGCTGCTCGCAAATTGGCTTACCCGAGCAGTATTCCGGTGTCAGCAATCCTTTCCCATGGATGTCGGAAGTGCTGGATCTTAAAAAAGAGAAAAACTTTTTTGAAACCCGCGTCACCGAATATCAGACTGGCGGCGCTTTAAACTGGGATTGATTAAAAGCAGGGAAATAAAAACAAGCCTTGGAGGCAGAATACTAACTAAAGGCGATGTCTAAACATCGCCTTTTTTATTTTATTATCGATAAAAACTTGCATTTTTTAAATTAGAGAAATAGTCTAGCTGACATGCTTGAATTTATTTTTTTCAATAAAAAAACCTGTTCTTTATTTGAAAATTTCGCCTCATCCGAAGGAATTAATCCTATAATAAATTCTGAAGACGGCTGTTTCATGGCGCAACTTCCAGAAGATTCAGACGAAGCTATTCTTGAAAAGCTCGAAGATTACTACGATGAACTGGTGGACATGGACAGGGAACTTGCTGAGGAACAGCATAACTCATCAGACGACATTCATACTGCCGGTATAACCATACAACTTAAAGACGGTCGAAATGTTTATGCCAGTGTATCGCCGGAATTACTAAGCAGAGTGATGCAGAGTATCAATGCAGAAGAATTAAATACTATCGTGTGCGCTATTGTCGATGCAGTGGAAAACCCCGACGAGCGGAGCTTATGCCAGCGATAACATGACCAGCACTTGTAAACATAACCCACTTGTTGCGGAGTATTGAATGAAAGTTTGCAACACCTGTAAGAGTAAAAAACATTGTTCTGAGTTGCCGGGCATCTGCCTGAAACTTCCCTATGTCCTTGCCGCCTCTGTCGTCGTCATGGTAGTGGTTCTGCTGTTTAACAGTACACTCTAACAGCAGCATCTATTATTCTATAAGTAATTAACCGTTTATTTTTTCAATATAAGCTCTATCGCTTTCGCCGCTGCTGCAAAACCAAAACTGCCAGTCACCATCACTGACGAACCGTAACCAAAGCTGCAGTCCAGCGACAAACCAGCTACACCAGGTTTCTGAAAACCCACCTTGCCGTTTTTATCAGGATAACGCTGCTGTTCAGTAGAATACACACAGGGCACAGCAAAACTTCGCTTAAGATTACGAGAAAAATTGTAAACCTGCCGCAAGGTCAGACGCACGGATGCAGCCAAAGGATCATTCCATGTCCGCGACAGGTCTTTTACTTCAATCAGTGCAGGATCAAGCAGGCCGCCGGCGCCGCCCGTTGTCACCACGGGAATTTTATTCCGTTTGCAAAAATAAATAATAAGCGCTTTGTACCTGATGCGGTCAATGGCATCGATAACGCAATCAAACGGCTGCAAAGCAGCAGGCAGCAATAAATCGAAAACATTATCATTATTAAGATACTGTTGTGTCGTGTACACCTGGCACTCGGGATTAATATCCAGTACCCGCTGCTTCATCACCTCGGTTTTCATTTCACCGATGGTTGATTCCATGGTATGGCACTGACGATTCACATTGCTACGGGAAATCTGATCGCCGTCAATCAGGCTCAACCGCCGGACACCGGAGCGGGCCAGCGCCTCGACTGCCCAGGAGCCAACACCGCCGATGCCGACGACACAAATATGAGACTGCTGGATTTTTTGAAGTTGCTCATCGCCATAGAGACGGCCAAGCGAACCAAAACGTTCTTCATTCATTAATTAGTCTTTGGTCTCTGGTCTTTGGTCTTTGGTCTTTTGACAAATGACCACCGACTAAAGACCTGTTTTTAAGATAAAATATCATCTTTTACAAACACAGGCCTTACATGTCTATAAATGCTACAAATAAACCGGGAAGCGTCGGTTTCGTCAGTCTTGGCTGTCCCAAAGCCACGGTAGACTCGGAACATATTCTCACACAACTTCGTGCAGAAGGTTATGAAATTTCACCCAGTTATGCAGGTGCCGATCTGGTAGTGGTGAATACCTGCGGATTTATCGATGCTGCAATTGAAGAATCGCTGGACGCTATCGGCGAAGCACTTGATGAAAACGGCAGGGTTATCGTTACCGGCTGTCTCGGGGCAAAAGGGGATATCGTCAAGCAGGCCTATCCCAGGGTGCTGGCGGTAACCGGCCCGCATGCCACTGACGAAGTCATGAAGGCCATTCACCAACACCTGCCTGCCCAACACGACCCGTTCATAGACCTGGTACCACCACAGGGTATCCGGCTCACCCCGGGACATTATGCTTACCTGAAAATATCCGAAGGCTGTAATCATCATTGCACCTTCTGCATTATTCCTTCTTTAAGAGGCAGCCTTGTCAGCCGACCGGTCAATGATGTGTTAGCCGAAGCGGAGCGCCTGGCAGCCGCTGGCGTTAAAGAACTTTTGATTGTTTCACAGGACACCAGTGCCTATGGCGTGGATGTCAAATACAGAACCGGGTTTTACAACGGCATGCCGGTAAAAACCCGCATGACCGAGCTGTGTGAAGCCTTAAGCCAGTTTGGACTCTGGCTGCGTCTGCATTACGTCTATCCCTATCCGCATGTCAGCGAAATCATTCCACTGATGGCTGAAGGTAAAATCCTGCCTTACCTGGATGTGCCGTTTCAGCATGCCAGCGCGAAAATATTAAAAGCCATGAAACGTCCGGCGTCTTCTGAAAATACCATGCAGCGCATCAATGAATGGCGCGAGATCTGCCCGGACATCACCATACGCAGCACCTTTATTGCCGGTTTTCCCGGCGAAACGGAAGAGGATTTTCAGCTGCTGCTCGATTTTCTGGATGAAGCACAACTCGACCGCGTCGGCTGTTTTGCCTATTCTGATGTCGAAGGCGCCAAAGCCAATGATTTTGACGGCAAGGTGCCGGAAGAAGTTAAACAGCAACGTGTTGCACGATTCATGGAGAAACAGGCGGATATCAGTGCCCGCAAATTAAAACACAACATCGGCAAAACCCGAGATGTCATCATCGACGAAATTGATGCTGCAGAAAACCTCATTATCGCCCGCACATCATCAGACGCACCTGACATCGATGGCCTGGTATACATTGAAATGCCCGGCAACGAAGCTGAGCGTGATCGCTACCAGGCGGGCGATATTATACAGGTGACAATCACCGCTACTGACGAGTATGATATGCACGCAGAAATCAGTGAACAGTAAACAGTAAACAGTAAACAGTAAACAGTAAACAGTAAACAGTTTAAACTCTGCTATATTCTCCTGATAATACACAACTCCAACACAAAAATACCTGCCACTTTTTTATTATACTATACCCTATTCACTATTAACTATTCACTGTCTTTTAAATGAACGATCCCATCACGCTCTCCTCAGCCTTTTTACTTGGCTTTTTTAGTACCCTGCACTGCATCGGCATGTGTGGCGGTATCATTGGCGCCTTAAGCCTTAGTCTGCCGCTTGAAATACGGGCCAGTAAACCAAAGCTGTTTACATTTGTACTGTCATACAACTTTGGACGGCTTATCAGCTACAGCCTCGCCGGTTTGATTGCCGGTGCAATCGGCACCAGCGCATTACAGTCTGCTGGCTTCGAACAGGGACATGCCATCTTAAGATTTATCGGGGTGTTTATGATGGCCGCCATTGGCTTATACCTGACCGGCTGGCTGCCTCAGCTTGCCAGCGTTGAAAAGATCGGCGTCCCGGTATGGAAACGCCTGGAACCCATCGGCAGAAAACTGGTGCCCATCGCTTCAATTCCAAAAGCAGTGGCATATGGCCTGATCTGGGGCTGGCTGCCCTGCGGCCTGGTTTATTTTGTGCTTATCTGGGCACTGACCGCTGGCGATGCGATTCATGGCGCGCTCACCATGCTGATTTTTGGTTTAGGTACACTGCCAACGCTGATTACCGCCGGCTTTATGACTTCATGGATCACCCGCTTTGCACATTCAACACGTGCCAGGCAGGTAGTAGGATTGTTCATCATCGTCATGGCCATTGGCAGCCTGTTTATTCCAATGGAACATCACCACCATCACCATTAAACCGTTTCATCGATATGTTTAACTTTGGTAACAACGATGCATTCAGTTCAATAGTCGGGCATTCACCGGCTTTAGAATCTGTTATTCGTACCGCACAAATTGTAGCCGCTGCCGATGTGCATATCCTGATTGAAGGTGAAACAGGTACCGGTAAAGAGCTAATGGCGCACGCACTGCAGAAAAGCAGCAAACGTGCCGATAAGCCTTTCGTGATTATTAACTGCGCTGCCCTGCCGGCGGACCTGGTCGAATCCCTGTTTTTCGGCCATGAAAAAGGCGCTTTTACCGGTGCCGATGAAAGACGAGACGGTTATGTACAAAAAGCTGCAGGCGGCACACTTTTCCTCGATGAAATTGGTGACTTGCCGCTCGCATTACAGGCCAAGTTACTGCGTTTTGTTGAGCATGGTGAATGCCAGCGACTCGGCTCGCATAAAGCTGAAAAAGTTGATGTCAGGATTTTAGCCGCGACCAACCGTAACCTGATGCAACTGATAAAGGAAGGCAAGTTTCGCCAGGACCTGTTTTACCGTTTAAGTGTTGTCTCATTACGCCTGCCTACCTTACGTGAACGGCGGCGTGACATACCCGAGCTGGCAGCATATTTCCTGCAAAAAGCCGCCGAGTCTAACCAGAAAGAAGTTTGCAAGCTCAGTCAGGATGCGCTTAACCAGCTAAAACATTATGCCTGGCCGGGCAATATCCGCGAATTAAAGAATGTTTGTGCCCATGTTTCCGCGCTGCTGCCCGGCGAAGTGATAACGAAAGAGAACCTGCCACTGGATATTCGCGAAAGCAGGCCATCCAGGCGTTCCGGCTACACCTTGCCTGAAGACGGCATCCATATGGAGTCACTTGAAATCGACCTGATAAAACAGGCGCTTCATTACTCGGGCGGTAACAAATCCCAGGCCGCCAAACTGCTCGGGCTCAGCCGCGATGCTTTTTTGTACCGGCTTAAAAAATATAACCTGCAGGTTTAGCCCGGATATTTCATAGGAATACAGAATTTTGGGTAAATCTCAGCGAGTCAGTTTGGCTGATTAGCCGAAAAGCATAGCCATAGCTATGGTTACAGGCGAATCGGTCAAAATGGCCGCTGAGATTTTTCCAAAAACTGTATA
>JAJDNP010000019.1 GCA_022340645.1 Gammaproteobacteria bacterium
AAGATTCTCAACCAGATTGAAACAGACAAATCAGGCAAGGTTATGGCTATTCTTGTTGAAAATGCTCAACCCGTTGAATTTGGCCAGCCTCTCGTGGTTATCGAATAAGGCATTATCATATGTTATCTAAAGTTGTTATCGCCAATCGTGGTGAAATCGCATTACGTATACTGCGCGCCTGCCGGGAACTCGGCATTAAAACGGTTGCTGTGCATTCTGAGGCTGACCGCGATCTGAAACATGTGCGCCTGGCTGATGAATCTGTCTGCATTGGACCGGCCTCTTCAGAGCTAAGCTACCTGAATATTCCTGCAATCATCAGTGCGGCTGAAGTTACCGATGCCGTTGCCATTCATCCCGGCTACGGCTTCTTATCTGAAAATGCCGATTTTGCCGAACGTGTAGAAGACAGCGGCTTTATCTTTATCGGCCCCTCACCTGAATCCATTCGAATCATGGGTGACAAGGTGGCAGCCATTGAAGCGATGAAAAGTGCTGGCGTTCCCTGCGTGCCGGGTTCCGACGGTCCACTAGGCGATGATAACGACGAAAATCAAAGGCTTGCTAATAAAATCGGCTACCCCATTATCATCAAGGCGGCTGGCGGTGGCGGCGGACGCGGTATGCGTGTGGTCAATTCCGACGCAACCTTAAGCAACTCAATCATGTTAACCAAGCAGGAAGCAGGTACTTTCTTTGGCAACAACATGGTGTACATGGAAAAGTACCTGGAAACGCCACGCCATGTTGAAATACAGGTACTGGCTGACGGCCAGGGCAATGCCATACATCTTGGTGAACGCGACTGCTCAATGCAGCGCCGCCACCAGAAAGTGGTAGAAGAAGCCCCCGCACCAGGCATTACCCCAAGACAACGAAAAAAAATCGGTCAGCGCTGCGTTGACGCCTGCAACAAAATTAAATACCGCGGTGCTGGCACTTTCGAATTTTTATACCAGGATGGCGAATTCTATTTCATTGAAATGAATACTCGCATCCAGGTAGAACATCCTGTGACGGAAATGGTTACCGGCGTGGATATTATCAAGGAACAGCTTTACATCGCATCTGGTGAAAAATTGCGTTATAGACAAAGCGATATTGAAATCAGGGGCCATGCGATTGAGTGCCGCATAAACGCCGAACATCCCAGGACATTTATGCCTTCTCCAGGCACTATTGAACGCTACCACCCCCCTGGCGGCCCCGGTATTCGCATAGACACCCATATTTACGGCGGGTACACCGTACCGCCACATTACGATTCGATGATAGGCAAGTTAATTGCTTACGGATGCAACAGAGATGTCGCCATTGCACGCATGCTTGGCGCACTTGATGAAATCAGCATCACAGGCATTAATACAAATATTGAATTACATAAAGAAATTATTAGCGATGCCAACTTCCAGGCTGGCGGCGTCAATATTCATTATCTCGAGAAAAAACTGGGTTTATAAGGATGTCGTTGGTCGATTGTCATTTGTCTTTCGACTAACGATAAAAGACTAAAAACGCTGGACTCTGTATCCCTTCTCTTTCAGATAATTAACAATCCCTTTCTCACCAACCAGGTGCCCGCTGCCCACTACCACAAAGTAAAACGTTTTTTCCGTGGGCTTTTGCTGCAACATGCGATTGATCTTTGCTGTCATTTGCTCATTCCTTTCATAGATAAGTCTGTCATAAATTTCACCGAATGCGGGATAATCCTTAACCGCGTCCTCAAACAGCAGTTTGTTCATCTGCGTTTCATCCCCCTGCTTCCAGTAGCGCACCATATCAGCCATCATTGATTCAGATTCATCCAGCGAATACAGGCTTTCCTGTAATAACAGGTCACCATCCGGAACAGTTATAAAAAGATTGAATTGCTGCTCAAGAGATTCCAGCTCGATAATTTTTTTTGCCTGCCGCTTTGCCTCACCCAGAAAATGCGCGTCGATTCCTAACTGCGGATCAAAACCCATCTGCATGACCTGCATTGACGACAAGGTTAGCACCAGTACACCCGGCCGGTAGTTTTTAACCGTTTCATAATTAATGTTCAGCATGTTTAATCGCCGCTGTAATTTCTGCCAGGTATTTTCAGATATAACATCCCTGATTGTTGTGCCATCTTTGTAGAGCCCTTTCTGCGACATCAGGCTGTTATAATCGTCAGCATCTATACTGTTTATATCCAGCTCCACCACCAGATTACCTGAACGCTCAAAGGCATTTTCGATCTCCTTTCTTAGCGGATAAAAACTATTGTCCGCAAAATGAATCGAGCCCAGCAGATACACGGTTACCGGACCCGACGTTACCCGCCAGGCAAAGGCCTTGTCATTCGCCGCATGTGCGTAACTGAAAACAAGAAAGCTTATAATAGCCAATAATCTGTATATCTTGACTGGCAGCTTTATCATGATTGTTTTAATTCCAGGGCACGCCTGTAAATATCATTCCTGTTTTGCCCTGTCATTTTCACCAGCAGATTGACGGCCTGCTTGACTGGCAGTTCAGCAAGCAGTACAGACAGGTAAAAATCAAACTGTGCATTATCTGCAGCCTGCGCAACATTACCTTCGACCACCAGGACAATCTCTCCCTTGCGCTGGTTTTCGTCGGCTTCAACCCAGCTTGCCAATGCGGACAGCTTCATGCGTTTGATTGTTTCAAAGGTTTTGCTTATTTCTCTGGCGAAGGTAACACGGCGGCCGGCGCCAAACACAGTCAACATGTCATTCAATGTCTCGACAATACGATGACAGGACACATAAAAAATCATCGTGCGCCTCTCCTGCGCCAGCTGTTCAAAAAAGTGGATTCGCGCACCGTGTTTTGCCGGAGGAAAGCCCTCGAATGAAAAGCGGTCGGTCGCCAGACCCGCCGCAGTTAATGCAGCTATCGCCGCACAGGCGCCAGGCACGGGAATGATTTTTATATCTTCATCGTGCGCTCGTGTGACCAGGCGGTAGCCGGGATCATTTATCAATGGGGTACCGGCATCAGATACCAGCGCAATGGATTTTCCTGAGCTGAGATCATCAATCAGCCCGGGGGTGATGCGCTCTTCATTATGTTCATGATATGCCAGCAATTTTGCGTTAATACCAAGATGAGATAATAATTGCCTACTGTGCCTGGTATCTTCCGCGGCAATAATATCAACCTGCTTGAGCACGGAAATTGCACGCTGCGTAATATCTGCTAAATTGCCTATTGGGGTAGCAACAAGATACAATGTGCCCGCTAACACATCCGGCTTTTGCTGCTCTGCTGGTACTTCAGGAATTTCGATTGACACTGGTAGACTCACAAAACATACTTATATTGTTTGTTGCAAAAAACCTGGCGTGATGATTCAGCATTAATATTCTGATACAAATGTTTAAACACTTATAACTTGCGACTTATTACTTATAACTCATCCATTGATACTATCTTGAAACCTTGTACATTAAAACTTTTTTTATTGCTCTGTATTTCAATACTTTCTGCCTGTGAAACGCAGCTCGAAAAACCCTCTCCGAAACAGGCAGAGGCAGCTCGCCCTGTTAGCGAAAGACAGGCAACATTAACAGGGAAAGCAACAAACTTAATTGAGATTGCCGACAGCAGTGATTCAGCTGCCGAGGAGCAGCAATCTCGTATCAAGGCAGCCTATTTATTGATTGAAGCCGGTGAAATACCGCGAGCAAAAGAACAGCTGGCCAATGTCGAAGCTCAGTTTAAAAACCGGCAATTTCTCAACGCAACAGATGCAGGCACCGCACAGGCCGCGATATCACTGCTTGCTACCGCGATCGCCATTGCAGAACAAAATACACAATTAGCCAGTCAACTCATTGCTGATGTCAGACCCATAACCCGACAGCAGCAAATAGAATTTTATATGCATAAAGCTGATATTGACTTTTTATCGGGCAATTATATGTTCGCAGTTGACAGGCGCACCCAGCTCGACAGGTACATTGTCGATGAAAAGGAGAAAGAGCGCAATAACCAGAAAATCTGGGGGGCGCTGTCAAACCTGTCAAGCAGCCAGTTAAAGAACCAGAAAAGCAGCAACCCGGTTATCGAAGGCTGGCTCGACCTTGCCAGGGTAATGCGCTCAGGCCAGCAAAACATCGGTCAGCTCGAAAATGACCTGCTCGACTGGGGAACCCGTCACCCGTTACACCCAGTGAGCAACAGTTTTCTGGCCAAACTGATATCCGATTACAGGATAGACGTTTCCACCGGGCAGCATATTGCTGTTATGCTGCCGCTGCAGGGAGACCTGTCACAGGTAGCAGACAGTATTAAAAATGGCCTGTTAAGCGCCTATTACGACGATACGGATTCGTCCATTAAACCGGACATCCGTTTTTACGACAGTAAAAATGAAGGGGCAACATTTAACCAGTTATACCAGCAGGCGCTTGCTAATGGCGCTACAACGATCATCGGCCCGCTGGACAAGGGTCTTATCGACCAGCTGGCACAACAGGCCGAACTGGAAATACCGGTGCTGACACTGAATTATTCCGAAAATGAATACAGTTACACGAAAAATCTTTATCAGTTCGGCCTCTCGCCAACAGATGAAGCACGCCAGGTCGCGGAGCTGGCCATTAGACAGAATAAAAAACGCGCTGCTGTGTTTTACCCTGACAGCGACTGGGGAAAACGCCTGTACACCGCGTTTGCCGAGCGCTACGAGTCATTGGGCGGGAAAATATTATCTTCAGCTGACTACGCGACCAGCACCAATGATTACAAGCGGCCAATTAGCGCGCTGCTAAACCTGAACCTGAGCTCTATCCGCCGCAACCGTGTAGAAAATACTATCGGCGAGAAAACAGTCAGTGAACCATATCGCCGCCAGGACATAGATATGATATTTCTCGCTGCTACCCACTACTCGGCACGCGGTATCATACCCGCCTTCAAGTTCAATCATGCAGGCGATATTCCAGTGTATTCAACATCGCATGTTTACACCGGGAAAATCAACCGCGAACTTGACCGCGACCTTAATGGTTTAATATTTTGCGATTTACCCTGGGTGCTGCAGAATAATTCACCACTGATGAATACCTTTAAACAAAACTGGCCTCAGCAGGAAAGCTTCACCCGGCTCTTCGCCCTGGGTGTTGACGCCTACCATTTGATTTATAATCTGGACTATCTGGAAAACAGGGACTATGCCTTTTATGCAGGCCAAACCGGCAACATACAGCTAGATGAACAGAACCGTATTACCAGAAAACTGCTCTGGGCGAAATTCAAGAATGGTGTACCGGTTTATTTTGAGCCCGTATTCAGCACGGCGGAGAATGTATCTGCGGTAGATTAAAGGATGAAACAAACAAAAGCGGAACACCTGATACAGGGAGAAGATGCGGAAGCCGCCTGTTGCAACTATCTGGCATCGCATGGTTTGAAACTGGTCGACAGGAATTTCAGCTGCCGTGTGGGTGAAATTGACATTATCATGAATGACAATAATATGCTGGTGTTCGTTGAAGTTCGTTTCCGTAAAAACAACAGCTTTGGCGGTGGTCTGGAAAGTATTACCGTGTCAAAGCAAAATAAATTACGAAAAACGGCCGAATTGTATATGCAGCAAAACAATCAGTATAAAAACGCCCGCTTTGATGTTGTCTCCATGTCAACAAATACGCAACCCGGGCCGAGTCAACAGCATTCAAGTCAACAGCATTATCGTTTTGACTGGATAAAGAATGCTTTTTAAATTCAGTTTTGTTTTAAGTTGTAAGTTACAAATTATTCGTGAAAGGACGTTTACTTGAAACCTACTACTTAAAACTTCTAACTATTTAAAGATTTCTATGGACTTAATTTCAAGAATAAATAAAAACTTTCAGGACAGCATCAGCACCAAGCAGCTGGCAGCCGAAGTCCTTGCTGAACCAGTCAGCCGAAGCGCCCAGATGGTTACCCGGTGTTTTCTCAATGGCGGCAAAGTCCTCTCCTGCGGCAACGGCGGCTCAGCAGGCGACGCCCAGCACTTCTCCTCAGAAATGCTCAATCGTTATGAAATGGAACGCCCGGGGCTGCCGGCAATCGCATTAACAACAGACAGCTCAACGGTGACTTCAATTGCCAACGATTATAACTACAGGCAGATATTCTCCAAGCAGGTAACAGCACTTGGGCAGCCAGGTGATATCCTGCTTGCCATCAGCACCAGCGGTAACTCTGAAAACGTGAACATGGCAATCACTGCCGCCCATGATCGCGAGATGACGGTAATCGCCCTGAGCGGCAAATCGGGCGGCGACATGGCTGAACTTTTAGCTGTTAATGATATTGAAATACGCGTGCCTTCTGAATCTACCGCACGCATACAGGAAGTACATTTACTGGTGATTCACTGCATTTGTGATCTTGTCGATCATCAGCTGCTTGGGGGTTAAAGTCGATTGTCATTAGTCTTTGGTTGTTGGTTGTTGGTTGTTGGTTGTTGGTTGTTGGTTGTTAGTCAAAAGACCTACGACAAACGACCAATAACCCGTTATTATTTCACAACCCGCAAGCTGGGACGCCCTGGCTTGTCAGGATCCGTGTCCGGTCCATCATCCGTTGCAGACGCCGCACCATCGTCATCGGTGAACATCATGCCCTGGCCGTTTTCTTTGGCATAAACAGCTAACACGGCTGTTACCGGCACATAGATTGTCCTCGGCTGGCCTGAAAAACGCGCGCTGAAAGTAATTTCGGTATCGCCCAGATCCAGTCCTGTGACCGCCATTGGTGCTATATTGAGAATTATTTTATCATTTTGCACATACTCCGCCGGCACCTGAACGCCGTTGACTGAAGCATCAACCAGCAAATGCGGGGTCATGCCATTATCAGCAATCCATTGATATATGGCGCGAACAAGATAAGGGCGACTGGACGTCATCTCCATTACAATATCACTGTATAAAAGTTTATATTGAGTTTGAACGTAGTAAGCTAAATGAAAACATATTTATCTTAAATTACAACTTATAGCTTAAAACTGATAACTTTCAGGTCTACAGGCGTAATTCGCGCTCAGCTTCGGTCAGGCTCAGCACAAAACCTTCACGTTCAAAGATACGTTCCGCATAAGCATTGACTGCTTTCGCTTCTTTGGGCAATTCGATACCATAATGTCGCAAGCGCCATAAGATGGGAGCTATGCTGGCGTCAACCAGGGTAAAATCTTCACTGAGGAAATATGGCATGGCAGTAAATACTTCAGCAACCGAGGTGATGCTATCGGTTAGATCTTTTTTGGCTTTGGCGGCTGCTTTTTCACTCCTGGTTTCGATGATATCGACCAGAGGATACCAGTCATGTTCTACCTGAAACAGCGCCAGACGGGTTTGTGCGCGCTGCACCGGGCCAACTGGCATTAGAGGTGGATGCGGAAAACGCTCTTCCAGATACTCCATGATAACGCGGGAGTTATATAACACCAGGTCACGATCGACCAGTGTCGGCAGGCTGCCATAAGGATTCAAATCAATAAGATCTTCGGGTAATTTTTTAGGATCAACCAGAATGACTTTGTGAACGATGTCTTTTTCGTTTAAAACAATACGTGTACGGTGACACTCAATTGATAATGCCGATGTATACAGATTCATAGGTTTTCCAGACAGGTAGAAGTGAAAAAAACTGTTTACATTAACAGCTTACCACAACGACTCGCTGATACTGAACACGCGTATATGTCCAATATCAGCAAGAATACCTAGTGCACGTCCTTCCAGTACTCCTTCTTCAGCGCATAGGCAAAACCGAAGAAAATGACCAGGAACAACAGTACTTTCCAGCCGAGACTGCGGCGCTCACTCTGTACCGGTTCAGACAGGTAGACCATGAAGTTAGTCAGGTCAGCAACAAACTTGTCGTAGTCTTCACCACTCAGGCTGCCTAGCTGAATCTGTTTAAAACCTTCAAGCTCTTCAACTTCAACATCGCCATGCATAACGGTTTTATATACCGGCTCCTGCAAACCCTGCAGACGCCATAAAACATTCGGCATACCTACATCCGGGAACACGGTATTGTTCATACCGGTTGGACGATAGGGATCGACGTAGAAACTGCGCAGGTAGGTATATACCCAGTCAGCGCCACGCGCGCGTGCTTCCAGCGACAAATCGGGCACCGCGGTACCGAAGGCATTTTTTGCGTAGTCCTTTGTCATTGATACTTTCATCAACTCGCCGATTTTGGTTGGGTCACCTTTTTTGCCGCGGGTATGTATCATCATTTCGCGAACGTCCTGCTCATCCATTTCCAGGTCTTTGGCAATGCGATTAAAACGCATAAAGGACGCTGCATGACAACTGTAACAGTAGTCAGCAAAGGCTTTTGCGCCACGACGTAACGACTCTTTATCACTTATATCAATTGGCGCCTTGTCCAGGTGCGCATGGCCTGATGCTGCCGCAATTGCCGGCGCCAGGATAACAGCCACTGCCATAAGTACAGGTATTAGCAAGTTTTTCATCGTGTTATTTTTCATGATGTCACCCTATCAGGAACAGGCAATGTTTTCTCGTTTTTCGATGTTATGAATAACACTACGAAGAAAGCAAAATATAAGAATGAGAACACCCTGGACAAAAATGTTATGAACTCGGTCACCGGCTGCATAGCCAGCCAGCCCAGTACCACAAAGCTGATACAAAATACAACCAGGTTTGCTTTATATATAACCGAACGGTAACGAATCGATTTCACGTTACAGCGATCGATCCACGGCATAAAGAACAGCAGCACAATCGCCGCACCCATGGCGCCAACACCCAGTAACTTGTCAGGCACCGCGCGTAATATCGCGTAGAAGGGGGTGAAATACCATACCGGCGCAATATGCTCAGGCGTCTTCAGCGGATCGGAAGCAATAAAGTTTGCATGCTCCAGCATGTAACCGCCGCCATCGGGGAAGTAGAACAGGATAGTACTGAAGAAGAACAGGAATACGACAACACCGACGATGTCTTTGACCGTGTAGTAGGGGTGGAATGGAATACCATCCAGAGGAATACCATTGGCGTCCTTGTTTTTCTTGATTTCAACACCGTCAGGATTATTTGATCCGACTTCATGCAGCGCCATGATGTGCGCAATCACCAGGAATACCAGAACAAAGGGTATGGCGATCACGTGCAGCGCAAAGAAGCGGTTCAGGGTAGCATCGCCAATCACGAAATCACCGCGAATCCACAATGTCAGGTCATCACCGATAACAGGAATCGCGCTAAACAGCGAAATAATTACCTGTGCGCCCCAGTAAGACATCTGGCCCCAGGGTAATAAATAGCCCATGAAAGCTTCAGCCATCAGCGCCAGGTAGATAAACATACCGAACAGCCAGATAAGCTCACGTGGCTTCTTGTATGAACCATACATCAAACCACGCAGCATGTGCAGGTAAACCACAATGAAAAACGCGGTTGCGCCGGTGGAGTGTATATAACGTATCAGCCAGCCGTAAGGCACGTCGCGCATGATGTATTCAACAGAGGCAAATGCTGTCGCTGCATCAGGCTTGTAATGCATGGTCAGGAAAATGCCTGAAAGAATCTGGATCACTAACACCATCAGCGCCAGTGAACCAAAGAAGTACCAGAAATTGAAATTTTTCGGTGCGTAATATTCAGCTAAATGCTCATTCCACAATTTGGTCAGTGGAAAACGGTCATCTATCCAGCCAATTAGTTTACCCATTATGCAGCCCCCTTGTCATCACCAATACGTATGACATTGTCACTTAAATATTTATATGGTGGCACAACCAGGTTTGATGGCGCAGGGACGCCCTGGAAAACCCGGCCTGCGAGGTCAAACCTGGAACTATGGCACGGACAGAAGAAACCGCCCAACCAGTTTTCGCCCAGATCAGCGGGTGCGATATCCGGGCGGTAGGTAGGCGAACAGCCAAGGTGGGTGCATATACCCACCAGTACCAGAATTTCCGGTTTTATCGAACGGTAGTGATTCTGGGCATATGGCGGCTGCTGCGCTGCATTTTTCGAGTCAGGATCACGCAGACGGTCATCATTTTTTGCCAGATCAGCAAGTGTTTTTTTCGAACGTCTTAATATCCATACCGGCTTGCTTTGCCATTCAACAATCAGCAGTCGCCCTTCTTCGAGCTTGCTGATATCGACTTCTACGGGCGCACCCGCATTTTTTGCTCTTTCACTTGGCATCCATGAGGATATAAACGGGACAGCTACAAAACCTGCGCCTATAGCACCTACCACGCTAGTGGAAGCGACCAGGAAGCGGCGTCGGCCTGTATCTACTACGTTATCAGTAGACATATTGGATATCTCCAAATATTAAATAAAAATTCGTTGCGCGAATCAGTGTTGTAAACATCAGTACAAGCACCTTTTTATGCAGAATGACCCTCACTGCAGGTCAATGCACATCCCTCTTTTTTAAACAAAAGCTTACGTTAAACGAGGCATAGTGGTTGCAAAAGGCGCATAGGATAGCGTAAATTAGCATTTTAGCCAAGTTTAATATAGTAAGGCCAATAAAAACAACGGGATATAACAACTTCATGCAAAAGCAAAATCACACTGTTTTGTATTATCTCGCCTGGCTGATAGTTGGTCTTTTTCTAGGATTGGCTATTTTGCTATTTCGTGGCGATATCAGCGTTGATATAAATCAAGCAAACAGCAGTAACACTGCACCAAATGCTAATAATTTTTCTGCACAGCAGCATGTTGGCTACGCCAGTGCCGTGAAGAAAGCAGCACCCGCCGTTGTCAGTATACAGACGATTAACTGGTCAGAATCACATGATCTAGACCAGACCGATGACATAATACTTCAGCAATTTTTAGGTAAGAATTCTCCTCACCATATTAAATATCCTACCGAAACCCGTGCCGCTTCCGGTGTCATCATTAAGTCTAACGGCTATATCCTGACGAACTATCACGTGATTTCACAGCGCGAAGAAATCCGTGTCAAATTAAACAGCGGCGAGGTGGCAATCGCGCAACTTATCGGTTCAGACCCGGAGACCGACCTTGCAGTACTTAAAATAGACTTTGAAAACCTGCCCGCAGTAACCTTTGCAGATATCAGTCAGCTCCAGGTAGGTGATATCGTACTCGCCATCGGCGACCCCTTCGCCATCGGCCAGGCTGTTACCCAGGGCATCATCAGTGCAACAGGTAGAACGCGAGTTTCACAAAACACCTATGAAAATTTTATTCAAACAGATGCCGCGATCAATCCCGGAAATTCCGGAGGCGCGCTGATTAACACCCAGGGAGAGATTGTCGGCATCAACTCAAACATCTTTTCAAGTACCGGCAATTACCAGGGCATCAGTTTTGCCATACCGATAGATCTTGCACAGAAGGTGGCTGAAGAAATCATCCAGTACGGTTATGTGATACGAGGCTGGCTGGGCGTTGAAGGACAGGAATTAACCTCGCAGGTTTTGCGCAGTGTCGACCTCAATTCATTGCATGGTATATTGATTACCGACGTCGACAAAAATGGACCGGGTGACAAGGCAGGCCTGAAACGCGGCGACATCATCACCCGTATCAATCAAAAAGACATGGTAAGCACCAATGATGTTTTAAACATGGTAGCCGATGGCAGACCGGGCGATGTCTTTATCATTGAAGGCATTCGCCAGAGGCAGAGTTTTATGACACAGGCGACGCTGGGACAGCGGCCATTGATGAGCCGATAAAAAAGCAGTAAATAGTTCTGCAGCTTGCAGTGTGGCACAAATCACTTTACCAGGCTGATTTTGATATAAAGTTCATATAAATGTAGCAGGACGGGACCCCAATAATTTTTTCCAAAATTTCATTATCTGCCATTACACACTATCGACACCCGTCGAAATACTTTACAAATTGGAATAATCAGCCAGATTCACTGCAAAATACCCAGCGTCTGTCAGGCAGGCATTAACGGACGGTGATTGATTTCGACTGAACTTACGTTTTCGACCCTTGATGCCTGTTGGCGGAAAAGAAAAAACTTTTAGATTCTTCCGCAAATGAACGCACTAAAATGCCGGGAGCATTTTGAACGTACGCTAGTACTGTCCGAAGGACGTAGCGCAGGAGGCGCGTAGTAAATACACGCAAATATTTAAAAGCAAAAAATAGATTATCCACAGATAAACGCAGATGAACACAGATATTTATAAGCCTGAGAACGTTTTTATCTATGGACTTGAATAGTTTTTTATTTGCGTGTATTTGCGTTCATTTGCG